>NZ_RZQE01000140.1:0-12633 GCF_004022955.1 Mesorhizobium sp. M7A.F.Ca.US.002.01.1.1
CATCTGCACCGCGCAGGCGCTGCTCGCCAATATGGCGACCGCCTATGCCATCTGGCACGGCCCCGCCGGGCTGCAGGCGATTGCCGGGCGCATCCACACGTTGGCCAATCGTCTTGCCGCCGGGCTCAAAGCAGCAAACATCTCCGTGCTCGGGTCAAGCCGCTTCGACACGGTGACGGCCGAGGTGAAGGGCAAGGCAGCTTCGATCGCCGCCGCCGCTGAAAAGGGCGGCAGATTGCTGCGTGCCGTCGATGCCGACCACATCGGCATCGCCTTCGACGAAACCTCCACCGAGGCCGATCTCGACGCAATCGCGGCCCTGTTCGGCGCCAAGGCTGGTGCCTCCGCCGACAGCACGGTGCCCGGCAAGCCGCGCGGCAAGGAGTTCCTGACCCAGCCTGTTTTCCACGAAAACAAGTCGGAAACCGAGATGATGCGCTTCCTGCGCCGGCTGGCCGACAAGGACCTGGCGCTCGACCGCGCCATGATCCCGCTGGGATCCTGCACCATGAAGCTCAACGCCGCCGCCGAGATGATGCCGGTGAGCTGGCCGAGCATTGCCAATCTGCACCCTTTCGCCCCGGCCGCGCACTCGGCAGGCTACCGTGCCATGATCGGCGAGCTGGAGGGCTGGCTGTCGGAGATCACCGGCTTCGACGCCGTCACCTTGCAGCCCAATGCCGGCAGCCAGGGCGAATATGCCGGACTGCTCGCCATCCGCGGCTATCACCGCTCGCGCGGCGACAACCACCGCACCGTCTGCCTGATCCCCTCCTCGGCGCATGGCACCAATCCCGCGAGCGCGGCGATGGCCGGCATGAGCGTCGTCGTCGTGCGCTGCACCGAAGACGGCAACATCGACATGGACGACATGAAGGCCAAGGCGACTGAGCATGCGCAAAATCTCGCAGCGCTGATGTTCACCTATCCCTCGACGCATGGCGTGTTCGAGGAAGGCGCACGCGATCTCTGCGCGCTGATCCATGAGCATGGCGGCCAGGTCTATTTCGACGGTGCCAACCTCAACGCGCTGGTCGGGCTTGCCCGTCCCGGCGACATCGGCGCCGATGTCTGCCACATGAACCTGCACAAGACCTTCTGCATTCCGCATGGCGGCGGCGGACCCGGCATCGGGCCGATCGGCGTCAAGGCGCATTTGAAGCCGTATTTGCCCGGCCATGTCACCGAAGGCTCGGCGCACGCCGTCTCCGCCGCCCCCTTCGGCAGCGCCTCGATCCTGCCGATCACCTGGATGTATATCCGCATGATGGGCGCCTCGGGCCTGAAGCAGGCGACCGAAACGGCGATCCTTTCCGCCAACTACATCGCGACGCGGCTCAGTGCGCATTTCCCGGTGCTCTACAAGGGCAGGCAGGGACGCGTCGCGCATGAATGCATCCTCGACACCCGTGTGCTCAAGGAGAGTGCAGGCATCAGTGTCGACGATGTCGCCAAGCGGCTGATCGATTATGGTTTTCACGCGCCGACCATGTCGTTCCCGGTCGCCGGCACGCTGATGGTGGAGCCGACCGAGTCCGAGCCCAAGCGGGAAATCGATCGCTTCTGCGAGGCCATGATCGCCATATCGGCAGAGGCAGCAAAAGTCGCCAGGGGCGAATGGCCTTTGGCCGACAATCCGCTGGTCAACGCGCCGCACACCGCCGCCGAGGCGCTGGCCGGCCAGTGGAACCATCCCTACTCGCGCCTGGAAGCGGCCTATCCGGCCGGCGACGCCGACACGGCAGCCAAGTACTGGCCTCCGGTGTCACGCATCGACAATGTCGCCGGCGACCGCAACCTGGTCTGCTCGTGCCCGCCGCTGTCCGACTATCTGGGGGCCGCGGAGTAATTTACGCTGAGCGCAAGGCCGGCTTGATCGGCTCGGCCTTGCCCATCCTCTTGCGGCTGATGACGCAATTTCGTCCGGCGCGTTTGGCGGCATAGAGCGCCGCGTCTGCCTCGGTGAGCACGTTGTCGAGGCTGCTGCCGCTTGCCTCGCCAAAGCCGATGCCGCCGCTGACCGTGCTGCGCAATTTGCCGAGCTGGGTGGGGACGATTTCGGCGCCGAAAGCCACGCCGATCTTGCTGGCGAGATCGTAGGCCTTTTCGTCCGTCATCCGCGACATGACGACTGCGAACTCCTCGCCGCCAAGGCGAAAAGCGTCGACGCCGGGCCGGGCATATTTCTTGATGACGGCGGCAAAACGGCACAAGACCTGATCTCCAACCGGGTGACCGTAGACATCGTTCGTCCGCTTGAAGTGGTCTAGGTCGAACATGACGATGGACATGAATGGACCGAAACTCCGCTCGCCGTAAAGCGACGTCAATGCCCGGCGGTTCAGCAACCCTGTCAGCGGGTCGGTCATGGTCTCGGCCTTGAGCTCGATCTGCGCCTGCAGATGATGGAGGGAGAGCGTCAATGCTCCGAGCCCGGTCATGCAGGCCACCGCCACGACGGAATTCAATCGTTCGGCCCAATTGTCGGGCGCAACCGCGAGCGTCCATTGCCCCTTGGTCAGCAGAACCACGCCGCAAAGCGCAAACGACATCGCGCAGGTGCCGCTCAGAAACGAAACCACCAGCAGGATGCGGCGATCGTGACTGCCGTTGATCCAGAACATGGCGCCGATCGCCGACAGCAGCGCCGTCACCGTGGTGTAGGTGATGATGAAGCCAACGCCGTCAAAGCCAAGGAAAGTGACAGCGGCACAGATAGTCATGGCGGCAAGCGCCGGTGCAACGGCGCGCCTGTAGCCGGGCACGCCGAGATATTGCATGGCCGACAAGCAGAGGATCAGGAACCCCAGGCTGAGCAGCGCAAGCACGATCTGGCAAAGCAGCGGATCGGGGTCCTTGGTGTACCGCCAGAACAGGATCACATGCGCGACGAGCACCAGAATTCCGCACGCCACCGTCAGCACGAAACCTGCCTTGGGCGCGGTGAACCAGATCGCAAACATGGTGACGCTGAGGCATATGCCCGACAGCGCGGCTGCGAGCAGGAGCGAACTGAAGTCCAGCATATCGGGCAAGGGCCTCTCGAGCGTCGGCGGTTGCGCTGCATTCTAGGTCAGCGGCTGCCCCCAGATACGGGTTTTCAGGCGATCCATCGATGCAACCTGCAGATAGGGTTTACAAAGCGTCGATGGCACGTGTCCCGAAACCGGACCATTGGACGCGAGATCAACCCTTGTTCAGGAGAGCGAGGTTGGCGTTGACGACGGTGGGATCGGCCATGCCGGCCTTCGCTTCGAGCAGCAGCGCCTTGGCCTTCTTGCGATTGCCGCGCAGCAGTTGCGAATAACCCATATTGTTGACGATCTGCGGCCTGCGACCGGCGACTTTCAGAAGCTGGCCGTAGGCACGGTCGGCGAAGTCGAAGCGGCCGAGTTCATCATAGGAAGCCGCGAGCCCCATCCAGGCCTCCGCATTGTCGGCCTTCAACTCGACGGCCTTGCGGAAGTGCTTTTCGGCGAGGCCGTAATTGGCGTCGCGAAACTGCGCCTTGCCTTGCGCCAGATCGGAGGTTTCGGTGTCTTTAGCCGCCGGTTGGATGGCGGTGGTCTTGGTGGTGTCGACGCCACTCGTCGAACAGCCAGACATCATCAAGACGGCCGCCATCGTGGCCATTGCCGGGAAATTATTGTGACGCATGCCCCTGCCTCATCGCCCGATTTGCCGGGTCGTTCTTCAGGAAACACAATATATCAGCGGCGATTAAACTTCGGTGCCGAAACGCCGCCAAAATTCGGCTTCGGGCACACCAGCCATTAACCACCAGGCCGCGGTGCTTCAGTCGCAGCCAGCGGCGTCCTCACGGCTCCAGGGCTTCGAGCCCCGCAGGAGCCGTATACCGGCTGCCGTCATAGCGTAGCCGGTAGGTTTGGCTCACGGACTTGCCGGGATGGGACTGGCACTCGCCATCCTTGTCGGGCAACGGATTGTCGGTATCCATTCGCTCGACCACCGTTATGTCGTGGTAGCCATGATGTTTGGCCGGGCTCATCGCCAGGCTAACCCGACTGGTATGGAAGGATCCGGCGCAATTGGTATCACCCTCGCCGCCATTGCCGGCCACGACCAGGCCATCGAGCACCATCCTCAGGGAATCGCCATCGACGGCATAGAGCCGCAGGTCGGTTTCACTGAACGGATTAGGCAGCGAATTGTTTGCCATTTCGATGCGCAGGCCAAAGGCAGTAACATCGGGCGCCAGCGCATAGCGGCCGGTATCAAGCTCCACCTGGCGGATGGCGATGGCATCATCATTCATCAGCCCGGGCTGGAGCAGGCGCTGGCGCACCTGCCAGCTCTTCCTGTCGACAATCAAAAGCTCGATATCGCCGGCATGCGCGTAGTCGCTGGGTTGGGACCCGTCCATCAGCGGCACTGCGACCAACAGCAGGTCGTCATGGGCGGGCCAGATCTTGCAAACCAGCCCTGGCGGATCGCCATACGCGAATGTCAGGGCAATGCTGGTGTGGGGTTCGAGCGTGAACGAGGTGCCGTCGGCGCTCTTTCGAGCTTTGGGATAGGCCTGCTGCACCAAGGCGGCGGCATCGCCGCAATCGCCGGCCACGGCCCAGGCGGGCGACAGGCTGGCCGCGGCAAGGCCAAGGAAGAGGGTGCGCAGCAGCATGGACTTTCTCACCTGCAAAGCCGGGTTCGGTCAGGACAATGGTTTGTCAGCCCCTTGCTAGGGCTTTTGTGGAGCGCTCGCTAGTGCGCCGTCATTTTGACGATGACTGGAATGGCCGCGATCATCAGCACCACCGGCAGGATGCACACAACCACGGGCACCGACATCTTGGCAGGCAGAGCGTGCGCCTTTTCCTCGGCCAACGACATACGCTTATGGCGCATGTCGTCGGAGAAGACGCGCAGCGCCCCCGACAGGCTGGTGCCGAGTTCCTTGGACTGCTGCAGCAGCGTGGCGAAGGAACGCACCTCGTCCAGGCTGAGGCGATCGGCGAGCGCCTTCAGCGCATCGTCGAGGCTGCGCCCGGCCCTCAGCTCCAGCGACACCAGCTGCAGGTTCTGGCTGAGCGCGGGATAAGTCTTGGCGAGTTCCTTGGAGACGCGCTCTATGCCTGCCTCCATGCTCATGCCGGCATCCGAGCAGACAATCATCAGGTCCATGAAATCGGGAAAGCCGTTGCGGTACTCGCGCCTGCGTTCCCGCACTTTCTGGCTCAGCACCAGGCCGGGCAGGAAATAACCGGCCGCGCCCGACAGGATGACGAATGTCCAGCGGCTGGCCATCGTTGCGTCCGGACTGGCCATCCAGCGGTTGAGCACAAACACGCCTATTGCCGTGCCGATCATCGCAGTGAACCGGATCAGGAAGAACGTGCCGACAGCGCGCGGCTCCATGTAGCCCGCCTGGATAAGCTTCATGCGCAGCCGCGCGACATTTTCCGGATCGCTCCTGGCGTAGAATTCCTGCGCCCGCTTCACCGCCTTCTCGCGCACGATGCCGGTATTCTTCTTTTGCACCGGCTCCGGTTTGGCGGCCACGGGACCGTTGTCGACCCTGAGCCGGCGCATGACCTCGTTGCGATCGCCCTTCGCCATGACAACAGGCCAGGCAACAGCGGCAGCACCCACCGCCAGCAGCAGTATGGCCACCGGCATCAATGAGGTCGGCGCAAGCGAGGCGAGGAATTCGATGAAATCCTGCATGTCAGAACTTGAAATTCGACATCTTGAACATCATCAAATTGCCCAGCATCAGCCAGGTGATCGACGCGCCAAGCAGATACCAGGTCTTCGGCTCGCCCCAGACGTCGCTGTAGAAGCCCGGCATCAGTGCCATGATGGCGGCAAACAGCAACGCCGGCACGGCCGTCAGAATGTAGGCCGACATCCGGCCTTCTGTCGCAATGGCGCGCACCTTGCGGCGCAGCTTGCCACGCTCGCGAATCGTCGTCGCCAGGCCGTCGAGGATCTCGCGCAGATTGCCGCCCGAACTGGTCTGGATCGAGACGGCGGTGACGAACAACGGCAGATCCTCCTGGCCGACCCGGTCGAACAGCGAGTTCAACGCCGAAACCAGATCGGATCCGTAGGTCACTTCGTCGGCGATGACGCCGAACTCGCTGCCGATCGGGTCGGGCATCTCGCGCGCCACCATGGCGATCGCCACCGGCACCGGATGGCCGGCCTTCAGGCCACGCGTGATCAGTTCCAGCGCCTCCGGCAACTGCATGCCGAACCGCTTCAGCCGGCGCTTGCGCTTGAAACGCAACGTCAGCACCGGCAATAGCGGCATGAGCACCACGAACAGGACGAACCCCATCAGCGGCGGCAAGCCGTACCAGATGGCGACCAGGGCCATCGCCATCGCCACGCCGCAGGTGATCATGAGGAATTTCGACAGCGGCATGATCATGCCCGACTGGGTTCGCAGCGCGCGAAACCGGTCCGCCGAAAACAGCGGCGTGCCCGCGTCAAGGCCGCGCTCCTTGCGCAGTTGGACGAGCACCTGCTCCTGGCTGATCTTGTTTTCCTGCAGCCTCATGCGCCGGTTGATGGCGGTGCGCTTGTCGCTGCGGCCGGCATAAAGCAGGTAACAGGCCTCGGCGATCAGGATGCCGGTCAGCGCGGCCGCGGCATAGACGACATAGATCGCGCTCATTCCATCGAACACTTGGCTACTCCTGCGGCCGGCCGGGTTCGAAATATCGTCCGGGAAACTCGATGCCCATGGCGCGCAGGTCCTCGAGGAAGCGCGGCCGGATGCCGGTCGCCTCGTAGTGGCCCAGAATCTTGCCGTCGGCCTCCATGCCGGTGCGCACGAAGCGGAAGATCTCCTGCATCTGGATGACATCGCCTTCCATGCCGGTCACCTCGGCGACACTGGTCACCTTGCGCTTGCCGTCGGACAGGCGCGTCAGTTGGACGATCAGGTCGAGCGCGCTGGCGATCTGGCTGCGGATCGACGGCACCGTCATCGGCATGCCGGTCATGCCAAGCATCTGCTCGAGCCGCGAAATGGCGTCGCGCGGCGTGTTGGCATGGATGGTCGCCATCGACCCTTCGTGGCCGGTGTTCATTGCCTGCAGCATGTCGAAAGCCTCCTCGCCGCGGCACTCGCCGAGGATGACGCGGTCGGGGCGCATGCGCAGTGCGTTCTTGACCAGGTCGCGCTGCTTCAGCTCGCCATGGCCTTCGATGTTGGCCGGACGTGTTTCCATGCGCGCGACATGCGGCTGCTGCAGCTGGAGCTCGGCCGCGTCCTCGATGGTGATCAGCCGCTCGTCTTCCGGAATGAAGGCCGACAGTGCATTGAGCATGGTCGTCTTGCCGGTGCCGGTGCCGCCCGAAATGATCGTCGTCTTGCGGGCATGCACGGCCGCCGCCAGCACTTCGGCCATGTTCTGGGTGATGGCGCCGAATTCGACCAGTTTATGCAGGCCGAGCTTGTTCTTGGAGAATTTGCGGATCGACACCAGCGGACCGTCGACCGCAACCGGGCGGATGGCCGCGTTGAAGCGCGAGCCGTCCAGCATGCGGGCATCGACCATCGGCTGCGATTCGTCGACGCGGCGACCGACCGCGGCGACGATCTTGTTGACGATGCGCAGGAGATGCGCCTCGTCCTTGAACGGAATGTGGACCGGCTGCAGCTTGCCCTTCTTTTCGACAAAGCAGTTCATGTGGCCGTTGATCAGGATATCGTTGATGTCGGGATCCTTGAGCAGCGGCTCGAGCGGACCGAGGCCGACCATCTCGTCGACGATGTCGTCGACCAGCGCGTCAAGCTCGACGGTGTTGATCGCCATCCGCTCCTGCTTGGTCTTTTCCGAAACGAAGTCATGCACTTGCCGGCGCATCTCATCCTTCGGCAAACGCTCCAGCGCGACAAGATTGATCTCTTCGAGCAGCAGCCGGTGGATACGCACGCGCGCATCGAGCACCTTGTTGGCATTCTTCGCCAGCGCTGCTTCCGGCTTTGCCGGCAAAGCCTTTCGGCTGGTTGGTATGACGACGGCATGATGGGCGACCGGCGTCGTCTCAGGCGCGCGCTGCGGACGCGCATCGCGGTTCTGCAGGGTGGAGAAGCGGCTGGTCATCCGGCTTTCCTCTTCAGTAATCCACGGCCCATGCCAAACAGCGAGCGCGATTTCGCCCGGGTCGGGACCGCTTCTTCCGGCAGGATGATCTTCTTCAGATCGTTGACGACATTGGCGTTGGGATCGATCTCGTGCAGCGGTACGCCGCGATCGACTGCTTCGCGCACCAGCCGGTAGTTGTTGGCGATGCCGCCGACGAAATGCTCGCCAAGGATTTCCTGGACGTCCGCCTGCTTGATGCCGTTATCGAACATCTTCTGTTCGAAACGGTTGACGATGACGTTCGGCTTCACTTCCTTGCCGGCCGTCTCGTAGACCGCCTGGATCAGCCGCTGGGTGTGGCGCAGGCACGGCACCGTCATTTCCGCGACGATGTAGAGCTTGTTGGAACCGAGCAGCACGGTCTCCGTCCATGGAAACCAGGTGCGGGGCATGTCGATGACGACATTGTCGAAATAGGCCGAAACGAGATCCAGCATGCGCACCACGACATCGGTCTTGAACGAGCGCATCTCGGCTGGATGCGCCGGTGCCGCCAGCACGCAAAGCCCGCTGGCATGCTTGGACAGCATCACGTCGAGCAGTTGGCGGTCGAGACGCTCGGGCTGGTTCTCGATCTCGGTGATGTCGAAACGCGGTTCGAGGTCGAGATATTCGGCACAGGCGCCCTGCTGGAAGTTGAGATCGACGACGCAGGTCGACGCGCCGCGCGTCACCGAGTGATGCAGCTGGAAGGCGGTCTGCAGCGCCAGCGTCGTGGTGCCGACGCCGCCCGCCGCAGGCATGAAGGTATAGATTTGCGACTCGGTGTTTTCCTCGCGCCCGGGCCCTTGCAGCGCCCGTACGACGGAGCGCACCAGATCGGCCGTGGTGATCGGCTTGACCAGGAAATCCGCGACCTTGAGCTGCACGAGAATGCGCACCGCGGCCGCGTTGAACTCCTGGGTGACGACGACGACAGGAACCTTGTCCTCCAGCCGGCGCATGATGCGCTGCAGCGACTCGACCTCCTCCAGCCTTGCCGCATCCATGTCGACGATGATGGCGCCGAAGTCGGCTTCCTGGATCTCGCCGCGCAACTCGGTAACGTTCTTTTCCACTGTCGAGAGCTGTATGATCTCGGAGGCGGAGAATGCGGTGCGCGTGTCCTGCGCAAACGTCCTGTCGGTCGATACGAGCAGGATCTTCCTGGTCTTGATGCCGTTTGCCATTCTGTCAGCCTGTCAGGTCGCCCGTTGACCAGTTGCCCGTTGAATCAGTTGCCTGTGGTCGACTGCGACGCCTTGGCACCGGCCGCCTGATCGGGTGTGACAGCCGCGGCACTGCCTCGTTGGGCCGGCACCAGGAGCCTGGTGTTCTGGACCCCGTATTTCCAGGGATCGACCATCTGCATGACGGTGTTGGCGGCCTGCGCATTGCCGGCGCCGGCCGTTGGCCCTTCGCTGCGCACATAGTCGTCGCTGGTGCAGCCAGCGGCAAAGCCGGCCAGCAGCAAGGCGACGCTCGATCCAAAGACCAGACGCATGGCTTCAATCCTTCGGCAGGTCGAGGAAATGCCCAGCCGAAGCGGCCGCTGCAGGTTGAGTGACGCGGCCGTCTGCCAACGCCACGGTGCGACCGGCATCGGAATCCTTCACTTCCTCGGTGTTGTTGAGAAAATAGTCGGCATTGCTGGCCGGCTGCGTGCCATCTGTCGGCTCGACGAGCTTCTTCGACGGATCGACCGGCTTGACCAGATAGGGCGTTACGATGATGACGAGGTCGGTCTCGCGCCGCTGATAGGATTTCGACGAGAACAGCGCCCCAAGCACCGGCATCTTGCCGAGGCCCGGAATGCGCGACGTGGTGATGTCGTTTTGCGACTGCAGCAGTCCAGCGATCATGAAGCTCTGGCCGTTCTTCAGGTCGACCGACGTCCTGGCACGGCGCACGATGAAGCCAGGAACCGAGATCGTCCCGATATTGTAGGAGGCCGACGCGTCGATCGAGGAGACTTCCGGCGCGATATCAAGGCTGACCAGCCCGTCTTTCAGAACCGTAGGCGTGAAATCCAGGCTGACGCCGTATTTCTTGTAGCTGACCGAGATCTTGCCGTTGTCCTCCGAGACCGGGATCGGGAACTCGCCGCCGGCGAGGAAGCTAGCCGTCTGGCCGGACCGGGCGATCAGGTTCGGCTCGGCCAGTCGCCGCGCTAAGCCGCGCTCTTCCAGCGCCTTGATGGCGATATCGATCGATACGCCGTTCGATAGGAGACGACCGATGATCTCGCCAGTACCGGCCGCCGGCACTGTGCCCGGATCGATCGAGACGTCGCGGCCGCCAAGGCCATAGGCGAAATTGGCGGCGTATTTGGCACCCAGATCCTGGCCCGCCTGGCGGTTGATCTCGACAAAGCGGACGTTGAGCTGGACCTGCTGCGAAGATGAGATGTTGACCGAGTTGATCACCTCCTCGGCACCGGAAAAGCGCGTCGCGATCTTGTTTGCCTTTTCGGCGGCGACGGCATCGTCGGCCTCGCCCGACAGCACGACACGGCCATTGGCCGATCCGACCTTGATCCTGGCATCCGGCACGCTGGCGCGAATGGTGCTGGCCAGTTGGTCGGTGTCGAGCGTCACCTCGATGTCGACGGTGCCGACAAGCTGCTTTTTCTCATCGAACAGCGCAATCCCGGTGGTGCCGAGATTGTTGCCGAGCACATAGAAGGATTTGTCGGTCAGCGGATTGACGTTGGCGATCTCCGGATCGCCGATGACGATCTGGTAGAAGGCAGCACTGGTGATGATCGTCTTCGGCTTGCCCTTGGCAACCTTGATTGACGCATTCTTGGTCGACGACACGTAGACGACGTCGTTGTCAGCTCTCGCCGCCGAGGCGCCCAAGGCCAGCATCGCCGCAGCGGCCAGCGAAGACGCGACAGCCACGGCGCGCAAAACGCGCAACCGCGTCATGACCCGATATATGAACAGCCCGAACATTGTCCCGTCCCTCACCCAGTCCCCACTGGTTTATTTCTGGTCCCGCGAAGGAACCTGGTATTCCTCGGCCTTCGTGCCGCGCGTTACGATGACCGTCTTGAACTTCGGTTTCTCCGGCTCCTTGGTGACGGCGTCGAACACCGAGCCGGCCGCGGCCTGCACATTCGAGGCGACCGATCCGCCGAAGGAGGAGATGGTGGTGACGCCGTTCTTGCCGTCAGCGCCTTCGCTGGCGGACCGAAGCGACAGCGAGAGCGTGCCGACGGTGCGGGCCAGCGCTACTTTCTGCGCGCCGTCCGTCGTCACCTCGATTGTCACCGAATTGGAGATCTGCGGCGTCGTCTGGCGCTCGTCGGCGCCCTGCCCGACGCTCAGCACCTTGGCATCGGCGACAACGATCTCGGAGGTGATGGTGGAACCGGCAGCGCCTTGCGCATTCTTGGCCACTTCCTGGATTTCGCCGGCATCGCGCGTCAGCACCACGTCAACGCGGTCACCGGGCGTGACGAAGCCGCCGACTCCGGCGATCTCGTCGGTGCGGATGGTGACCGCCCGCATTCCGGGCGTCATCATGTTGGAGAGCGTCGCGCGGCCATTCGGGCCGGACAGCTTGGTCAGCAGCACCGGTTCGTTGACCTCCATCGGCGACAGCACCACGCGAGTGCCGTCGGCGAGCAACGCATTGATGGTGGTGAAGGCGCCCTGCGGCACGGACTCTTGCGACCACGGGATTTCGCTGAGCTGCGCGCGGTCGAGCTCCATGCCGTAGCGCAACGGGGCATTCGCCACCACGATGGTCTTGAATTCGACTTTCGGCACGACAGGTGCCGGAATCGACGACGTCTTCTCTTCGGAATCGGCCTTGGCCTGGCTTTTGACCCAGAAATCCGCGGCAAAGATCGAGATCGCGCCGAAAACGGCGGCGATGCCGATCATCGATATGGCCTTGCCCCTCACGCCTAAACCCCTGATATCAGCAGTTTCTTATTTAGTTGGGCTCACGTTAGGCGGCATTGTTAAAGAATCAGGAATCCCGGGCGTTGGTATCGGATCTATTTCCGCCGGCTTGGTTATCGAATGGTTTTGGGGTAAGAGGGCCCAGATCCCCGAACGGAACAGGAACCTCGGTCGCTTGGCGCTGAAAAGCGTGGCAGTATCGCGAGGTGATTCGCAGCACCGGAACCTATGGCAGGCATGGACGACAGCAACGATCTCTTCGGCAATATGGACAAGCAGCCGCAGCCGGTGCGTACCGCTGCGCGCCCGGCGGATCCACTGGTGGTGCAAGCCACCAAGCGTCCTGCCTCGACCAAGGACGGCAGCGAGGGCTATAGCGCCGCCGACATCGAGGTGCTGGAAGGGCTGGAACCGGTGCGCCGCCGGCCAGGCATGTATATCGGCGGCACCGACGACAAGGCGATGCACCATCTGTTCGCCGAGGTCATCGACAATTCGATGGACGAAGCGGTGGCCGGTCACGCCACCTTCATCGATGTCGAGCTTTCGGCCGACGGCTATCTCGCCGTGACGGACAATGGCCGCGGCATCCCGATCGATCCGCACCCGAAGTTCAAGAA
>NZ_RZQE01000141.1:0-12630 GCF_004022955.1 Mesorhizobium sp. M7A.F.Ca.US.002.01.1.1
CCATCAACACCGCCGAAGCGGTGCGTTCGACGATCGCCCGGCTGAGCTCGACCTTCCCGCAAGGGGTCGAGGTCGTCTATCCCTACGACACCTCGCCTTTCGTGCGGCTGTCGATCGAGGAAGTGGTCAAGACGCTGGCCGAAGCGATCGTGCTGGTGTTCCTGGTGATGTTCATCTTCCTGCAGAATTTGCGCGCCACCATCATCCCGACGATCGCCGTGCCGGTGGTGCTGCTCGGCACGTTCGGCGTGCTGTCGCTGTTCGGCTATTCCGTCAACACACTGACCATGTTCGCCATGGTGCTGGCCATCGGCCTCTTGGTCGACGACGCCATCGTCGTCGTCGAGAATGTCGAACGCGTGATGCAGGAGGAAGGCCTGTCGCCGAAGGAGGCGACGCGCAAGTCGATGCACGAAATCACCGGCGCGCTGATCGGCATCGCCACGGTGCTTTCGGCCGTGTTCGTGCCGATGGCTTTCTTCGGCGGCTCGACCGGCATCATCTACCGGCAATTCTCGGTGACCATCGTCTCGGCGATGGTGCTGTCCGTGCTGGTCGCCCTTGTGCTGACGCCCGCACTTTGCGCCACCATCCTGCGGCCGCCCAAGGACCACGCGACGCAGACCGGCCCGTTCGGCTGGTTCAACCGTGTCTTCGACCGCGGCACGCTTGCCTACCGCGACGGCTCGCACGGCATCATCAACCGATCCTGGCGCTTCCTCGTCATGTTCCTGGCCATCGTCGTTGCCGTGGGCTGGATGTTTGCCCGGCTGCCGAGCTCGTTCCTGCCGGAAGAGGACCAGGGCATCCTGATCACCAGCGTGCAGCTGCCGGTCGGCGCGACGCAGGATCGCACGGAGCGCGTGCTGGCAGAAGTGACCGACCATTATCTCAACCAGGAGAAGGACGTCGTCGACGGGGTGTTCACCGCCTCCGGCTTCGGCTTCGGCGGCGCAGGGCAGAATGTCGGCATCGCTTTCGTGCGGCTGAAGGATTTCGACCTGCGCAAATCGCCGGCTTCCGCCGCGCAGGCCATCGCCGGCCGGGCGATGGGCGCGTTTTCGAAGATCAGGGACGCGCAGGTCTTCGCGCTCGCGCCTCCCGCCATCCAGGGCTTCGGCAATACCAACGGCTTCGACTTCTACCTGCAGGACGTCAACGGCGCCGGCCATGACGCGCTGATCCAGACGCGCAACCAGCTTCTGGCCCTGGCCGGGCAGAGCAAGGTGCTCGCCAACACAAGGCCCAACGGCCAGGAAGACCAGCCGCAATTCTCGGTCGACATCGACCAGGAGAAGGCCAGCGCGCTGGGCGTCAGCCTGGCCGACATCAACAACACGCTTTCGACCGCCTGGGGCAGCGATTACGTCAACGACTTCATCGATCGCGGGCGGGTGAAACCGGTCTATCTGCAGTCGGACCCGAACTTCCGCATGCAGCCGGAAGATTTGGACAAATGGCAGGTCCGCAACGCCAGCGGCGCCATGGTGCCGTTCTCGGCCTTTGCCTCCAGCCACTGGACATTCGGCTCGCCCAGGCTGGAGCGCTACAATGGTTCGGCGGCGGTCGAGATCCAGGGCGCGGCGGCCACGGGCGTCAGCTCGGGTGCCGCCATGGACGAGATCGACAAGCTCGTCGCGCAACTGCCCGCCGGCTATTCGCACGAGTGGACCGGGCTGTCGCACCAGGAGAAGC
Organism: Mesorhizobium sp. M7A.F.Ca.US.002.01.1.1; assembly: GCF_004022955.1. Taxonomy (NCBI): domain Bacteria; kingdom Pseudomonadati; phylum Pseudomonadota; class Alphaproteobacteria; order Hyphomicrobiales; family Phyllobacteriaceae; genus Mesorhizobium; species Mesorhizobium sp. M7A.F.Ca.US.002.01.1.1. The sequence continues at coordinate 1,696 of NZ_RZQE01000141.1, forward strand.
TTTCCGGCAACCAGGCGCTGTCGCTCTACGCGATTTCGGCGCTGGTCGTGTTCCTGTGCCTGGCCGCACTCTACGAGAGCTGGTCGATCCCGTTCGCGGTCATGCTGTCGGTGCCGATCGGCATCTTCGGCGCGCTGCTGGCGGCCAGCCTGTTCGGCCAGTCCAACGACGTTTATTTCAAGGTCGGCCTTTTGACCACGATCGGTCTCGCCGCCAAGAACGCCATCCTCATCGTCGAGTTCGCCATCGAGCGGCAAGCCGCCGGGATGGGGCTGGTCGAGGCGACGCTGGAGGCGGCGCGACAACGGCTGCGGCCGATCCTGATGACGTCGCTGGCCTTCATCCTCGGTGTGCTGCCGCTGGCGATCGCCAGCGGTGCGGGCTCGGGCGCGCAGAACTCGGTCGGCATCGGCGTGATGGGCGGCATGATCGCGGCGACGGTGATCGGCGTCTTCCTGGTGCCGCTATTGTTCGTCACGGTGCGGCGCATCTTCAAGGGCAGGGCGGCCAAACCAGATACGGGCGAGACGCCGGTGACGGCCACCCAGCAATAAGGAAAACTTCACATGACAGGTTTGGAACGTGGCTCGGTGGCCGCGAGGCGGCTTCTTGCGCCCATGCTCACCGCTGTCCTGCTCGCGGGATGCGTCGTCGGTCCGGATTATCAGACACCGATAATGGCAATGCCGGCGAATTGGAGCGGCCAGAAGCCGACAAAGCCTGCCCAGCCGGCACGACTGTCAAAATGGTGGCAGCGGCTACGCGATCCCGAGCTGAACACGCTTGTCGAGGAAGCGGTTGCCGGCAATCTCGATGTCGCCACCGCCAAGGCAAAAATCCGCGAGGCGCGCGCCAGCTATCGCCAGAGTGCCGGCACATTGCTGCCTTCGGCCGACGGCTCCGGCTCGGCCTCCCGCAACAAGTCGGCCGAGACCACATCAGGCTCTGACGCCACCTACAGCGAGTACCAGGCCGGCTTCGATGCAAGCTGGGAGCTCGACCTGTTCGGCGCCAACCGGAGGGGCGTAGAGGCCGCGCGCTACGGGCTGAACGCCTCGCAGGAGGAACTGCGCTCGACGCTTCTCACCCTGGTCGGCGATGTCGCTTCCTATTATACCCAGGCGCGCGGCTACCAGGCCCGCATCGCGCTCGCCCGTCGTTCGGCCGCGTCGCAAAGGCAGACCGCCGAACTTACCCGCACCATGGCGCAGGCGGGCACGGCGACCGCCGCCGATGTCGCCAAGGCGATGGGGCAGGCAGCGAGCACCGAAGCCGCCGTTCCGACGCTGGAGGCAAGTTATACGCAGGCCGTGCATCGTCTCGCGGTGTTGGCCGGCCGGCCGCCTGCCTCGCTCAACGAGCGGCTGAAGCGGGTCGCGCCCATTCCTGCACCGCGCCTGCCGATGCCCACCGGAATTCCCGCCGACCTCCTGCTATCGCGGCCCGATTTGCGCATGGCGGAGCGCCAATATGCGCAATATACCGCCAAGATCGGCCAGGCCGAAGCCGCCCGCTATCCATCGGTCAGCCTGACGGGAGACATCAGCACGGCGGCGCTGAAGCTTGGCGATCTCGGCAAGAATTCGTCGATCGGCTGGTCGTTCGGGCCGACGCTGAGTGTGCCGCTGTTCAATGCCGGCCAATTGCAGGCGGCCGTCGAGGTCGCCAAGGCGCAACGCGATCAGTATTTCATCGCTTACCGGTCTTCGGTGCTGACGGCGCTCGAGGATGTCGAGAACGCGCTGGTGCTGTTGTCGCAGGAGCGCATCCGGATCGGCAAGCTCGCCTCGTCCGCGAAGTCCTATGGCGAGGCGGCAAGTCTCGAAGGCACGCTCTACAAGGCCGGCGAGACAAGCCTCCTCGACGTGCTCGACGCCCAGCGCTCGCTCTATTCGGCCGAGGACTCGCTGCTGCAAAGCCGCGTCCTGCTGGCGACCAACTACATCGCCCTCAACAAGGCGCTCGGCGGCGGCTGGGATGGCGCGGTCGACAGCGCCAAGCCGGAGATCGTCGACGTCAAGGCCGGTCCACGGCTGGCGTCGAAGCCGGCCTCCTGAGGCGCTCTCAGGCAGCGGCGTCAATTCGGCAGACACGCCGCCATCGCCGATGCGGGGCGTGAAAATGCGGACTCCATGTTTGGCGATGGCGGGGTGATCGCATCGCTGTTATTGATGGTGCCCACACAGCATAGGCGCCGCAGATGACATCCGATACACAGAAGGCCGAAGCGGTCGGGCAGCTGCTCGAAACGCCGGACCTTGCCAGCGCGCTCGAAAGCGAACAGTTCAAGAAGTTCCTCGACCAGGTGCCGATCGCCATTGCCGTCTCGGACCTGGGTTCGAAGGAGCGTGTCGTCTATGCCAATCCGGAATTCGAGAAACTGTCCGGCCTCAAGGCGGCGATGCTCGCTCGCCAACACTGGGCGGCGCTTTCCGGCACCGGCCTGCACAAGCAGAAGGACCGGCCGCTGTTCGAGGCCGTGGTCGAGGACACTGATTTCATCGGCACGTTCCGGCTGGAGCGGAAGGAAGGCCAACCGACTATCGTCGACGTCTATTCCAACGTCATCGAGGACGACAATGGCAAGGCCTGCTTCCGGCTGGTGGCGCTGGTCGACGTTTCGGCCCATGGCGAAACCGAAGATGCGCGATCGATCGACGAGCGCATCCGTGAGAAGGACACGCTGCTGCGCGAACTCCAGCACCGGGTGAAGAACAATCTGCAGATGATCACCGCGCTGATCCGGATGGAGACGCGCAACGCGGCCGAACCGGACCAGAAGCGTTTCGAGAGGCTGGCGGGGCGCGTCGATGCGCTGGCGATCCTCTACCAGACGCTGTCGGGGGACGATGGCAAGGATGAGGTCGATCTTGGTGTCTATCTCAGCCAGATCGCGTCGGCGGTCATGAACTCGCATGCGGTCGAGGGCATCCGCCTCGACATGAAGGTCGACACCTATCCGGTGTCGATCAATGTCGCCATGCCGACCGGGCTGGTGGTGAACGAACTTTTGACCAATGCGCTCAAACATGCCTTCCAGGGGCGCGACGGCGGTACGATCACGCTGCACAGCATCGTTGACGGCGATGGCTGCCGCATCGTGGTCGCCGATGACGGCATTGGCCTGCCGGACGGCGAGAGCTGGCCCAAGCGCGGCAAACTCGGCGCGCTGATCGCCCGCTCGCTGACCGAGAATGCCAAGGCGGAGTTCGACGTGACGTCGAGCGCCGGCGAGGGCACGCGGGTGACCATCCTGTTCAAGCGCTCGGCTGCCACCGCAGCTTAGCGCGCGCGGGAGCCAAGCGGCATAGGTGGCCGTCTCCGCTTGGCTGATCTTCGACCTACTCATGACGGCCTTGCCTTCCCCGCTATCTCCCCTCGCGTCAATGCCCCTACTCCAGCGGCAGGGTAGGGTGAAACCCAGGTGCATCGATGCCAGTCGCAAGCCGCGCTTTGCCGTGCTTGACAGGCTTAATTAATTTATTAACATTAGAAAATAATAGGGAGGAAGAATGGGCGCGCACCACGGAGCGATCCTGCGAATCCTGCGCGACGACGGTCCGCAGTCGCGCGCCGAACTGGCGCGGCGCACCTCGCTGTCGCCCACCGCCCTGACCCATCTGACGGCCCATCTCCTGCGGGAAGGCACCGTGGTCGAGCTCAACCAGGCCACTGCCGGCGATGCACCCGTCGGCCGGCCGGCGATCGGCGTCGCGCTGGTGCCCGACGCCCTGTCCGTGGTTGGCGTGCACATTGGCGCGGGAACGATCGACGCGACCATCACCGACCTCAGGGCCGCCTCGAAAGCCATGGCCTCGCAGCATTTCGACACCGCCACCAGCGAACCCGCCGCGGTGATCGGCATGGTGGTGCGGATCGTCGAGCAATTGATCAAGAAGACCGGCGTCGACCGTTCGCGCCTGATCGGCCTGGGGCTCGGCGTGCCGGGACCGGTGGACACCAAGCGCCGCCGCAACCTGCAGTCGGTCAATTACGACTGGAAGGACGTGCCGTTCGCCGACGAACTCGAAACGGCGCTGCGTATGCCGGTGGTGGTCGAGCACAATGTCAGCGCGATGGCGCTGGCGGAATCGCGCTACGGCATCGGGCGCGACACGACCGCGCTGCTCTACATCTATCTGCGCACCGGCCTCGGCGCCGGCCTGGTGATCAACGGCATGCCGTTCCGTCCCGGCGGCTACGGGGCCGTCGAGCTCGGCCATGTCCAGGTGGTCGAGGATGGCGAGCGTTGCGCCTGCGGCAATGCGGGCTGCCTGGAGACATTCCTGTCCGAACGCGCGCTGGCCCGCGCCGCCCATATCGACACGCCTCATCCCAGGCGCCTGCTGGCCGCGGTGGAGAAATACCCCGACGTCTGGAACGCGGCGCTCCGGCATCTGACGACGGCCATAGCGACGGCGACCAATTTGCTCAATCCCGATCTGATCGTCTTTGGCGGTCACCTGGCCGAAGCCCCGGAAAGCTTCATCGATCATATAAGGCGGGGCGTTCCGCCACGCGTCCTGCCGCCGATGCGCGACGTGCTGCGGGTCGAGCGGTCGAGCCTTGGCCCAGGTGCCGGCGCCATCGGTGCTGCTGCGGCGGCGCTCGACCATTTTTTCTATTCGGGGGTGTCGCGATGAGCGAAGCGTCGAAGACGACACGCTCCGGCGGCGGCTCGAACGAGGATCGGGGTATCGACTATCGCGGTCTCGCGCTCAATCTCTGCGGTCTCGTCGCCGGCATCGCCATCTGGTGGGTGCTGACGGCGGGCGGCGCGGTGGGCCTGCCGCCACCGCCACAGGTTGCGTCCAGGTTTATCGATCTGATCGCAAACGGGCAGCTCGCCACCGACATCACGTCGAGCCTGGCTCGGGTGATGACCGGCTTTCTCCTCGGCGTCATCCTGGCGATCCCGGTCGGCTTCGTCATGGGCTGGTACAAGGTCGCGCGCTCGCTTATCGAGCCGTATCTGCAGTTCTTCCGCATGATCCCACCGCTGGCCATCATTCCGCTGGCGATCGTAACGATGGGCATCGACGAGACGCCAAAGGTCTTCGTCATCTTCCTGGCCTCCTTCCTGGCCAGCGTCGTCGCCACCTATCAGGGCGTCATCAGCGTCGACAAGACGATGATCAACGCCGCGCGCGTGCTCGGCGCCAAGGACATGACCATCTTCCTGCGCGTCATCATTCCCGCATCGACGCCGTTCATCCTGGTCGGCGTGCGCATCGGCCTCGGCTCGGCCTGGGCGACGCTGGTGGCCGCCGAACTGATCGCCGCGCAGACCGGCCTCGGTTTCCGCATGCAGCAGGCGCAACTCTACTACGACCTGCCGACCATCTTCGTCAGCCTGATCACCATCGGCCTTCTCGGCCTTGCCATGGATCGCATCCTTTTGGTGATCGAGCGCCGGCTGACCGTCTGGCAGGAGCGCGTGTGATGCCGCCCAAGATCGTCTTCGACAAGGTCACGCGCCGGTTCGACCTCAAGGACAATGCCTTCGTCGCGCTTGACCGGCTGTCGCTCGACATCGCCGACGGCGAATTCGTCACCGTCGTCGGTCCGTCCGGCTGCGGTAAGTCGACCGCGCTCAACATCGCGGCCGGCCTGCTGAAGCCGAGCGAGGGCACCGTGCTGGTCGATGGCAAGGCGGTCGAGGGGCCGGGTCCGGAGCGCGGCATGATCTTCCAGCAATACGCGCTGTTTCCCTGGCTCACCGTACGCCAGAACGTCGAGTTCGGGCTGCGCATCAAGGGCGAGGAAGCTTCGCGCCGCCGGCAGATCGCCGAGCGTTTCATCGATCTCGTCGGCCTTGGCGACTTCGCCGACGCGCTGCCGAAGACGCTTTCGGGCGGCATGAAGCAGCGTTGCGCGATCGCACGGGCCTATGCGGTCGATCCCTCGATCCTTTTGATGGACGAGCCCTTCGGGGCGCTCGACGCACTGACCCGCGTGCAGCTCCAGGACCAGTTGCTCGACACCTGGAGCCGGGAGCGGCGCACCGTGATGTTCATCACCCACGATGTCGACGAGGCGGTCTACCTCGCCAACCGCGTCATCGTCATGGCGGCGCGGCCCGGCAGGCTGCAGGAGATCATCGAAGTCGGCCTGCCTTACCCAAGAACCGAGGAAATCCGGCTTTCGGCGGAGTTCATGAGCATCCGCAACCGCGTCTGGCAAGCCGTTTACCACCAGTAACAGTGACAGGAGGAGAGTATGGTGACACTGACAAGACGTAACCTCATCGCATCATCGGCGGCACTTGCCGCGTTCGCTGCCTCTGGCATCCCTGCCGGAGCGGCGGGAACGGCGGCACGCATCGGCTACAACGGCGACTTCTGGGGCGCCAGCGTGGCCGGCGTCGCGGCCGACCAGGGCTTCTATGCCAAGCACGGCGTCGATGCCGATATCAAGGTCTTCACCAACGGCCCCATCCAGGTCCAGGCGCTTGGCGCCAACAGCCTGGAATTCGGCTATCTCGGACCGGGCGCGCTGTGGCTGCCGGCGAGCGGCAAGGCCAAGATCATCGCCGTCAACGATGTCGGTTTCTCGGACCGGGTGATCGCCCAAGCCGGCATCACGTCCATCGCCGGCCTCAAGGGCAAGAAGGTCGCGATCGCGGCCGGCACCTCGGGCGACATGCTGTTGCGGCTGGCGCTGCGCAAGGCCGGTATGGCGATGACCGACCTCGACATCGTGCAGATGGACCCGAGCACCATCGTGGCGGCCTTCGCCTCCAAGCAGGTCGACGCGGCCGGCATCTGGTATCCGTTCGTCGGCATCATCCAGAAGAGCGTTCCCGATCTGATGGAGCTGGCCAAGAACGACGACTTCTATCCGCAGACCACATTTCCGAGCGTCTTCATTGCCCGCAACGATTTGGTCGAGGGCAATCCCGATCTCGTCCGCAACGTGGTGCGCGCCATCAAGGACGCGCAGGATTTTCGTGCCGCCAACCAGGACAAGGCGATCGAGATCACCTCCAAGCTGCTCGGCATTCCGGCCGACCAGTTGAAGACGGAGGCCGGCTATGGCCGCTTCATGACCTCGGCCGAACTGATCAAGCTGACCAAGGACGGCACCGTGAACGGCTGGTTCTCGACGATGAACGACCTGTTCAAGACCTTCGGCAAGCTCGAGACCTCGCTCGATCCCAAGGACTATTATCTGGGCGATCAATACATTTCGGCCTGACGGCCATCTTGAAATCGCCCCTTGCAAACCGCAAGCCCCGGCAGCGAACCGGGGCCTGTTTCCTGACAATCACAGCAGCGACGAGCCATCCATGAACGTTCTCTACATCGACATCGACAGCCTCAGGCGCGACCACCTCGGCTGCTACGGCTATCATCGCAACACCTCTCCCGTCATCGACAGCCTTGCCGGCGAGGGCATCCGCTTCGAGAACGTCTATGTGTCCGATGTGCCTTGCCATCCGTCGCGCACGGCGCTGTGGAGCGGCCGCCACGGAATGCGGACCGGCGTGGTCGGCCATGGCGGCACCGCCTGCGAGCCGTTCCGCGAAGGCGCCGAGCGAGCCTGGGCCGGCACCTTCTACGAGGAAGGCTGGATGCGGGCGCTGCGCGATCTTGGCTACCACACCACGACCATCAGCAGTTTTGGCGAACGGCATGGCTGCTGGCATTGGTATGCCGGCTTTAACGAGATCATCAATCCCGGCAAGGCCGGCATGGAGAACGCCGACGAGGTTTCGGGCCTGGCGATCGACTGGCTGAAGCGCAATGGCTCGGCAAAAAAGTGGTTCCTGCATGTCAATGTCTGGGACCCGCATACACCCTATCGCGCGCCGGACGCTTTCGGCGACCCCTTCGCCGACCAACCGCTTCCCGACTGGATGACCAGGGCGGTATTCGAGAAGAGCCATGCTGGCTACGGCCCGCACAGCCCGCAGGAACCCTCGGGCTTCGACGTCGAGCCGGGCGGATCGAAATACCGGCGCATGCCGTCGCCGATCAGCGACATGGACACCGTCAAGGCCTGGTTCGACGGCTACGACACCGGCGTGCTCTATGCCGATTATCATGTCGGTCTCATCGTCGAGGAGTTGAAGCGGCAAGGCCTGTTCGACGACACGATCATCGTCATCGGCGCCGATCATGGCGAAAACCTCGGCGAGCTCAACGTCTGGGGTGATCATCAGACGGCCGACGAATTCACCTGCAACGTGCCGCTGGTCATCCGCTGGCCCGGCGCCGAGGACATGCGCGGCGTCAATGGCGGCCTTCACTATCATTTCGACTGGGCCGCCACGCTGATCGACCGGCTCGGCGGCAACGTTCCGGCGCTTTGGGACGGGCGCTCCTTTGCACCGGCGCTTGCCGCGAAGGAGGAAGGTGGCCGCGATTTCCTGGTGCTGAGCCAGGGTGCGTGGGCGGTACAGCGCGGCGTGCGGTTCCGGCTCGGCGGGGCCGACTGGCTGATGCTGCGCACCTATCATGACGGCTACAAGGATTTCGGCCCGGTCAGCCTGTTCAATCTGAGTGAGGATCCGCATGAGCAGCATGATCTCTCAGGCTCCCGAAGCGATGTGGTCGATCATGCCAGCCGGCTGCTCGAGGACTGGCGCAGCGCCATGGCCATCCGCAGCGACAGCGATGTCGACCCGCTGGTGACGGTGATCCGGGAAGGCGGGCCGTTCCATTGCCTTGGCGAGTTGCCGGCCTATCTCGAAAGACTGCGCCGGACCGGCCGCACCGATGCGGCAGCGGCCCTCGAGCAGCGCCACCCGGCACCGCCGCCACGGCGCAAATCCCTGAACTGACCGGCCGGCGGCACTTGGCCGTGCCCTAGCAGCCAGTTGCCGCTGCCTCACGACAGGCCGGCCGGTTCGCCCTATCTCCATGCCGCCGGTCGGGTTTGGACCCGGCGATATGGAGGATGGGATCACGTGACACCGACGCCGATTGCCCGTCGCGAAGCGGCGCCCTTGCCTGTCGCAGCACTGATGGGCGCCATGGTGTCGATCCAGATCGGCGCCACCTTCGCCAAAGGCCTGTTCCCGCAGATCGGCGCGCAAGGGACGACGACGCTCAGGCTGGTCATCGGTGCGCTGATGCTGATCGCGGTGCTGCGGCCCTGGCAGATGCGGCCCTCGCGTGCCACCATGCCGTGGCTGGTCGCTTATGGAGTGACGCTCGCCGCCCTCAACCTCCTGTTCTACGCAGCGCTGGCCAGGATTCCGCTCGGCATCGCGGTGGCGCTGGAGTTTACCGGCCCGCTTCTGGTGGCGACCTTGACTTCGCGACGCGCCAGCGACTTTGCCTGGATCGCGCTGGCGGTGGCCGGCATCCTGCTGTTGTCGCCCTTCGTTCGTTCCCTCGCGCCGCTTGATCCGATCGGGGTGATGCTGGCGCTGGCGGCCGGCGGCTTCTGGGCGCTCTACATCGTGCTGGCCCAGAAGGCCGGCGCGGAGCTTGGCACCCGCACCACCGCCTACGGCATGGCCATCGCCGCCGTGCTGGTGCTGCCCTTCGGTGTCGCCCAGGCGGGATCCGCGCTGCTGGCCCCGTCGATCCTGGTCAGCGCGCTACTCGTCGGCCTGTTTTCCAGCGCATTGCCGTTCTTCCTGGAGATGGTGGCGCTGACCCGCATGCCGGCGCGCATCTACGGCACGCTGACCTGCCTGGAGCCTGGGCTTGGTGCACTGGCCGGCTTCCTGTTCCTGCATGAAAGCCTGACCGCGACGCAACTGGCCGGGATCGCTGCCGTTGTTGTCGCCGCCTTCGGCACGGCGCTGACATCACGGCCGCCGGTTCCATCGCCGGAGTAGGGGAACGATTCGTCGGCACTGGGTATTTTCGAGTAATCCGAAATTCAGCCAGCCAGATCCGCGAAATCAGGCCAATCCTTGTTCAGGACGGCACTGAAATTGTCGCCTGGCGCACAAGTATTTCCGGCTCTGGACAGACCGTGATCTGGTCCAATACGGTGCGTGTCGAAGTGAAGACGCGATTGTAGAAAAGGCCGGTCGTCCCTTGCAAAAGAACGTCTTCTCATCGGCGGATCTGCCGCCGCATCTGGATCATCGCGCACGCTTCGCGCTCTGGCAGGACGTCCATGTCGCCGAGATATGGTCGGTCGAATACACGATTTCGGAAAGACTGTCGTTCGAAGCCGCGATCGAAGCCACCGCTGTCGGGTCGCTGGTGCTTGGGCAGATGGCCGGGACGATACGTCATGCCAGCCGCAAGGCGGGCAATATCGCCGCCGACGGTCGCGACGGCTATCTGTTGCTGGTCAACAATGGCGATACGGTGCTCAGCGGCACGCAGATCGGCCGCGATTATCACGTCGGCAAAGGCGAGGCCGCCCTGGTCTCGGCTTCGGAAGCGTTGCAGATGACCGGCGGCGACAGCAATGTCTGGGCCAATGTGGTGCTTCCCCGTGCCGTGCTGGAAAATGCCTTCGCTCATATAGAGGATCGGCTGGCGTTGACCGTCGGCGCCGACAATGAGGCGCTCGGCATGCTCAAGCGCTATTGCAGCTTCCTGGAAGCAGGCCCGGCCCTGGTCTCGCCCGACCTCATCGGCCACGCCACCGAAACCATCGTCGACCTGATCGGCCTGGCGACCGGCGCCAAGGGCGAAGCGGCCGAACTGGCGGGCCTGCGCGGTCTGCGCGCGGCAAGGCTGCAGGCCATACTGCAGAAGATGCGGGACAATTTCGCCGATCCCGCCATTTCGGCGCAGGGCGTTGCCGGGCAATTGCGGCTCTCGGTCCGCTATGTCCATGACCTGCTGCAGGAAACCGGGGTGAGCTTTGCCGAGCGCATTCTCGAACTGCGCTTGCAGAGGGCGCATCGGATGCTGTCCGACAGGCGCAACGACCGCATGCGGATCAGCGAGATCGCGCTGCTCAGCGGTTTTTCCGACGTGTCCTATTTCAACCGCTGCTTCCGCCGCCGCTTCGGCT
>NZ_RZQE01000142.1:0-12558 GCF_004022955.1 Mesorhizobium sp. M7A.F.Ca.US.002.01.1.1
CCTTTGCTGTCTACGTCCCCCTCACCGCCCCTGCCTCCGGTCGCACCATAAAGAGCCTGTGCATGCGCCGGCGCCGTCAGGATGACTGGCAGCAGCAACGACCCCGCGAGCGCCGTGGAGCACAAAAGTACAAGCGGGCGTATGAGCGAGCGACGATCGCGAATTGTCATGGAATTCCCCCCGTGTGCCGCAAGCAACGATTCCGCGGCCGGCCCGATCGCCGGGCGTCCCGCGAAAATCATCGCTTGCCGCTGCGTCGGGTCGCGTGCGTCCGCCACGCACATCGCCCCGACTGCTTCCTCACAATCCGCCCGGCGAAACCACCAAGACGATCGCGGCCGATGATAAAACGTCCTCTCCCGACAATTCCACCGATCAATTCTATTGAATTCTGACCAATTCTTGCACGGGCGGATCGCGCTTGCCTCCCCGCACAACTCCTGCGAGATTCAACATTTGGCGCATCGGGGGGTGCGGCAGGGGAACCCCGTGCGAATACTCGACCATGCTTGATCTGAAGACCGTTCTGGTTGTTACGTTTGCAACCGCAAGCCTGCAGGCCGTCACCTGGTTGTTTGTGTGGCTGGCGTGGCGCCGCCTCTATGAGTTGAAGTTTCTTGCGGCCGGCTTCGTCGCTATCGCGGCGGGGGTGCTGCTGATTCTCCTGCGTGGGGAGCAGCCGGCGGCCTGGGCCATCGTGCTCCACAACACGATCATCAAGCTAGGCCTGGTGTTGCTGGCCGAGGGTCTGGCGCGCTTTCTGGGACAGCCACGCTATACCTGGATCAGCATTTCACTGCTGATTTTCCAAATTGTCGCATGGAGTGCCGCCCTCGCGATGGATCCGGGCGACATTGCTATACGCATTCACGCATCGACCTTCTTTACGGTCGTGATGATGTCGGTGATGTGTCTTGGGCTGATGCGGGACCGGACGCAACCAACCCTCCTGCGCTGGATCACGATCGGTGTGCTTGCCGAGTATATCGCGGCTAGCGTTCTCCAGAGCATCATCGAATACCGGCTGCCGGTCGATTTTCAAGGCGCCTCGGTTCTGGCCGACCGCAACGCCTGGTATCTGCTGCAGGGCGCGCTGTTCCTGATCGCCTTTTTCGGCTGCCTGCTGTTCATGGTCAGTTCGCGGCTGTCCTCTGCGCTGCTGGAGAAAAATATCGCCCTGTCGCGGGAGGTACGGGAACGACGACGGCTGGAAAGCCGGTTGAACGCGAGCCTGGCGGCCGAACGTGTGCTTCGCGACGAGCAGGCGGACTTCATGCGCGTCGTCAGCCACGAGTTTCGCACCCCGCTCGCCATCATCCGCAACGCGGCCGACATGATCGGCCTTGTCGGCCACAAGTCGCCCGAAGCGACACGAGAACGGATTGCCGGTATTGGCGAGGCGCTCGATCGCCTGTTTTCCCTGATCGACCGCTTCATGGCCAATGATCGCGACAGCGGGTTTCAGCCGGAGATGATACGCGTCGGTTTGCTTATTGCCGATGTGCGGCTGCATTTCGGGATGACCGGGCGCGGCGAGCGCCTGATCTTTACGGCGGATGACGACGCCGTTTCGCTTGTCGCCGATCCCGAGATGCTGGCGACCGTCCTGATCAACCTCATCGACAATGCGCTCAAATATTCGTCGGAGGACCAGCCAGTGGATATCGATGTGCGCAGCGAAGGTCGAAGTGCGGTCATTCGGGTGCGTGACCGTGGCATCGGCATTCCACAGGCCGAGCTTCACAAGATCGGCAGGCGCTTTTTCCGGGCCTCCAATACGATGGCGGGAACCGGAACCGGTCTCGGCCTCTATTCTTCGCGCAAATTGCTGGCCTATCACGGCGGCAAGCTGCAGTTGCTCGCCAACGACGACCAGGGCATTACGTCCATCGTCAGCCTGCCTCTGGCAGGCGAGGCAACGGATCGACTTTCGCCCGAGGAACTGACCGCATGACGCATATTCTGATCGTCGAGGACGAGCCCCGGCTGCGCAAGGATCTGGCGGATTTCCTGGAACTGACGGGCTTCACGGCCGAAGGCGTCGCCACGGCAGGGGAATTGCGCCAGACGCTGGCCAACGGCAGCTCGCCCGCTGTCATCATCCTCGATGTCGGGCTGCCCGATGGGAACGGGTTCGATCTGGCAACCGAAATCCGCAAATCACATGCCTGCGGCATCATCATGCTGACGGCACTCGGTGACAGCGACGACCGTATCCGTGGCTTTGAGAGCGGCGCCGACATCTACCTGGTCAAGCACAGCACGCTGCGCGAGATCGACGCCGCAATTCGCAGCCTGCTGCGACGGACGGGAGCCCCGCCCGACTCTGCCAACGGCAGCAGCGATCGGTGGGTGCTGGACGGCACGAACTGGATGCTGATCGCGCCCAATCACCGTTCGCTTAAACTGACGGCGGCCGAGTTCGCCTTCATGAACGTGCTCTGCAACCGTAGCGGCGAAATCTGCCAGCGCGAGGATCTGGTGGAGCTTGTCGCCCGTCCCAGGTCGAACTTCGACAACAGGCATCTCGACGCAGTCGTCAGCCGGCTACGCCGCAAACTGGAGGAGCACATCAGCTTGCCCGCGCCGATCAAGGTCGTCTATGGCGTTGGCTACATCTTCACCGCAGCCGCCGCCGTGCAATGAACGTCTGCTCAACGGCTGCTTCCAGACCGAAGCATCGACTGGTCATGGCGCGGCAGGACCTCGATGTGCAGCCTGCAATGTCCGCTCTCAGGAAGCCACCATGCCCGCCCCTAAGACCGAGATTGCCGCCATTCGCAACCTGGTCAATGACGCTCACCGTTGGCCCATAGCGGAACACCCTCAGCTTACTCCTCGCCCTGCTTCTGCGCGATGATGTCGAGCCGCTCGCGGTCGGAGCGTTCGCGCTCGTCGCGGTTGCGCACGTCCTTGTAGGCACGCTCAACCATGTTGGTGCGGGCGGTCGCGGCGGCGATGAGGCCGGCTTCTTGCTTCGCGCTTGCCAGGTTCGCCTCCTGGCGCACGACCGCTTGGGCGATGCGGCGGTGGTAGAGATCGGGGAACAGGGCGGAAAGCGAATCGGGCTGGTCGAAATGGCCGACCAGTTCCCTGGCTTCAGCCTCGGCGGCACTGGCCGCGGCAAGGAAGGTGGCGTGGCGGGTTTCGTGCAGCGCCTTCAGCTGTTCCTGCACCTTGACCAGTTTCTTGAGGCGGTCCTTGCGCGTGCTCATGGTCATCTCGCCAGCGTCAGGTCGACGAAGCCGTCGACGAACAGCGACAGCATGGTGCCGACGGCGAAATAGAAGATGATCATGCCGCCGGCGATGATGAAGGGCTGGGAGATGAAATAGATCGGGATCTGCGGGGTCAGCTTGTTGACGAAGCCGATCGTCAGATTGACGAGAATGGCATAGGCGACGAACGGGCTGCCGAGGCGGATGACCAGGAAGAAGGTGTCCGACACCGTGTCGGTGACATCGACGAGGGCTGCCTGCGGGTTGAAGAAGATGTTGACCGGCGCGACCGTGTAGGAGGAAACCAGCGCGCGTATTATCTCGTGGTCGAAATCGAAGACGAACAGCATCAACAGCGCCGAGAACGAGATGATGGCGGCAAGGGCTGCCTGGGGTTCGGGCTCCTCGATCGCCGGTCCGCCGGTGCCGCCATAACCGACCAGCATGGCGATGGCCGAGCCCATGAAACGCAGGGCTTCCATGTAGAGCCTGGTCATGGCGCCGATCAGGCCGCCGACCAGAAGTTCCGAGATGATCATCGGCACAAGGATCTGCGGGCGCGGGTCGACGAAAGGAAAGATCTTGTCCCACAGGAAGGCGAGCAGGCCGCCGGTGGCGGCGACCGCCATGAACAACCTGACCTGGACCGGGACGCGGGCGCTGGACAGGCCCGGCATCAGCATGAAACAGGCGCCGATGCGGCAGAAGGCGAGGAACGCCGCGATGACGACGCCTTGCGACAGCACGCTCACGATATGGTTCCGAGCACCCTGATCTCGACGCCCTTGGCGATTTCGACATGGCTGAGCACCGGCAGAGTGGTGAACAGGCGCTCGATGATCATGCGCACATAGGGGCGGGCGTCGGGCGCGGTGACGAGGACGAAACGCTCGCCGGCTTCCAGATATTTCTTGATCGCCTTGGTGGCGTCCTGGCCGAACTCCTCGAGCTGACGCGGGTCGATGTCGAATTCGCGCACCTCGCCCTTGGCGTCGCGCTTGAGGCTCTGGTGGAAGGCGAGGTCCCAGCGGTTGCCGAGGCGCAGCACCTTCAGCACGCCGCCCTCGGAGAGGTCGCCGCAGATCTGCTGGGCCATGCGGATGCGGACATGTTCGACGATCTGCTCGGTGCGGCGCACATGCGGCGCGATCTCGGCGATCGCCTCGATGATCAGGTGCAGGTTGCGGATCGAGACGCGCTCGGCGAGCAGCAGCTTCAGCACCGCCTGCAGGCCGGGATAGGAGATGTGCGTGGTGCAGATCTCGTCGGCGAGCTTGCGGTATTCCTGGTCCTGGCGTTCGAGCAGCGCCTTCATGTCCTTGTAGGACAGAAGCTGCGGCAGGTTGTTGCGGATGACCTCGGAGAGGTGGGTGAGCAGCACCGACATGTTGTCGGCGAAGGTGTAGTTCTCGCGCTTCAGATCCTCGGCGAAGGCTTCGACGACGGAATAGGCGCGCATGCCGAAGGCCGGCTCGCGGATTTCCTCGCCCGGTATCTCGGGTATGTCGCGATTGCCGAGCAGAACCATGATCTCGCCGACGCGCATCTGGTATTCGGCCACCACGGTGCCGTGCACCTTGATCTGGTAGCTCTTCGGCGGGATGGCGAAATCGTCGGCGACGCGCACTTCCGGCACCACGAAGCCGTACTGGGTGGCAAATTTCTTGCGCATCTTGCCCATGCGGAAAACCAGTTCCTGATGCGACGTCAGCAGCCTTGTCGACAGCTGCTTGCCGATCAAGAGTTCGATCTCGGCGGTGGCGAGCGAAGCCTTGACCGAGTTCTTCTCTTCCTCGACCTTGGTCGCCTTTTCCTGGTCCTTGATCGCCTCGGCTTCGGCGAGGACACGGTTGGCGCGCATCGGGATGACGTAGCCGAGACCGGCCATGCCGGCGGCGAGCGCAAAGAACGGGAACAGCGGCAGGCCGGGCATCAAGCCGAGCAGGACCAGCAGCGATGCCGCGACATAGAGGGCGCGCGGGTGGGCGCCGAGCTGGCCGAACACCGCCTGGTTGGTCGAGCCGCGGGTGCCGCCCTTGGAGACGAGCAGGCCGGCGGCGAGCGACACGATCAGTGCCGGGATCTGGGTGACGAGGCCGTCGCCGACCGACAGCTTGATGAACACGTCGGCGGCTTCGCCCATGCCCATGCCGTGCCTGATGTAGCCGATGGCAATGCCGCCGACGATGTTGATGGCGGTGATGATGAGGCCGGCGATGGCGTCGCCGCGGACGAACTTCGAGGCGCCGTCCATCGAGCCGAAGAAAGAAGATTCTTCTTCCAGTTCACGGCGGCGCAGCTGCGCGGTCTTGTCGTCGATCATGCCGGCCGAGAGGTCGGCGTCAATCGACATCTGCTTGCCGGGGATGGCATCGAGGGTGAAGCGCGCGCCGACTTCGGCGATACGCGTGGCGCCCTTGGTGATGACGATGAAGTTCACCACGATCAGGATCATGAAGACGATGAGGCCGATGACGAAGTCGCTGGCCATCACCAGCTTGGAGAAGCCGGCGATGACGTAGCCGGCGGCATGCGTCCCTTCATTGCCATGCGACAGGATCATGCGCGTGGTGGCGATGTTGAGCGACAGCCGCAGCATGGTGGCGATGAGCAGCACGGTTGGAAAAGACGAAAAATCGAGCGGCCGCTGGATCCACAGCGCCACCATCAGGATCAGCACCGAAAGCGCGATCGAAAAGGCGAGGCCGACATCGATGAGAAAGGCCGGGATCGGCAGGAACAGCACGGCAAGTATGATGACGATGCCGATGGCGAAGAAGACGTCGCGGCCGTTCTTGGCGGCCGCGCCGGGCTGAATGCTTTCGCTGATCGCCATATCGTCCTCAAACCCCATAGACTGCCGAGCGCGCGACAGCCCTGTGAGGGTAGTCCGCCAAGCTTGCGCGAGGGTGGGAGACTGGCTAGTTCGAACGATCATGCGCAGGTCGCCGTGTCGGCTAGCCTCGCCAGGAAAGGGAAACCCATGCTTCTGATCATCGGCACCATCCGCTTGCCGCCAAACAAATTTGAGGAAGCCAAGCCCGCAATGGAACGCATGGTTTCAGGCAGCCGCGCCGAGGTCGGCTGCATCCAATATTCCTATGCGCAGGATGTTTTTGATGCCGGGCTCATCCGGGTCACGGAAGTCTGGAGCGACAGGGCAGCGCTCGACGCGCACTTCGCCTCGCCGCACATTGCGGACTGGCGTGCGAGCTGGCCGGCGCTGGGCATAGGCGAGCGCAACCTCGTACTCTATGAAGCCGGCGAGCCCATGCCGACCTGAACGGTCCATCGGCCCGATCGATATCGCGTCCACTTGTCGCCAATGTGGTGTCTGTCGGCATTGTGGTTGCCATGCCGTGCCGCCGGGCGTATCAGGCTGGCTTTCCACTGCCTTTCGATATCGGCGAGCCGCCCCGGTGCTTTCCAGAAACCACAGCGAAGTTTACGCCCGCCGGCTGCGCGCGGTGCTGATCAGGTCGTTGCCCCTGCTCGAGGCACGCGGCATCGTGGTGGTCATCCTCGCCGGTGTCGTAGGCGTCATGGCTGGCATATTGGTCACGGCGATGAGCCAGATCGTGCAGGACCTGCACGGGCTGCTGTTCGGCGTTCAGCCAGGCGGCCGGCTTTCCGGCATGTTCTCGCTCGCCAATCCGATGCAGGCGCTGATACCGGCGATCGGCGGCATACTGCTGGGGCTGACGGTGGTCTGGCTCCGGATACGGAAATTCCGCACACCGATCGACCCGATCGAAGCCAATGCGCTCTATGGCGGGCGCATGTCGCTGACCGACACCTTCATCATCGCCGGCCAGACGATGATCTCCAGCGGTTTTGGCGCCTCGGTCGGGCTGGAAGCCGGCTACACGCAGGTTGGCTCCGGGCTGGCATCGCGGCTGGCGGGCATCTTCAGGCTGCGCCGCAACGATGTCCGTATCCTGGTCGGCTGTGGTGCGGCCGGCGCCATCGCCGCTGCCTTCGATGCACCGCTGACCGGCGCCTTCTACGGCTTCGAATTGGTCATCGGCATCTACTCGGTCGCCAATGTCGCGCCTGTCATGACCGCCGCGATCTCAGCCTCGCTGACCGCTGAAATGTTCGGCGGGGTGCCTTTCCCGCTCGAGCTTTCGGGTCTGCCGGCGCTCACCGCCAGCCAGTATGTGCCGTTCCTGCTGCTCGGGCTGCTCGGCGGTGCCGCCTCGATCGCCATCATGCATCTGGTGACGCTGATCGAGCGCGGTTTCGCCAGGCTGTCGATCGATGCGTCGCTGCGCCCCGTCATTGGCGGCGTCATCGTTGGCTTGTTGGGGCTGATCACGCCGCAAGTGCTGTCCAGCGGCCATGGCGCGCTGCATCGCGAATTCTCGATGAATTACGGGCTGGCCGTGGTGGCCAGCGTCTTCGTGCTCAAGCTGGCGGCGTCGGCGGTCTCGCTGGGGTCGGGTTTTCGCGGCGGACTGTTCTTTGCCTCGCTGTTCCTCGGCGCGCTGCTCGGCAAGGCGTTCGCGGATGTGATGCTTGTTATTTCTCCGGCAACCGGCATCGACCCTGCCGTCGCCGCCGTCGTCGGCATGACGTCGCTCGCCGTCGGTGTCGTCGGCGGTCCGCTGACGATGACCTTCCTGGCGCTGGAATCGACCCGCGACCTGACGCTGACCGGCGTCGTGCTGGCCGCCTCGATCATGTCGGCCATCCTGGTGCGCGAAACCTTCGGCTACTCGTTCTCGACATGGCGCTTCCATCTGCGCGGCGAGACCATCCGCAGCGCCCACGATGTCGGCTGGATGCGCAGCCTCACAGTCGGCTCGATGATGCGCAAGGACATCAAGACCATCTATGCCTCGACGACGCTGGCAGCCTTCCGCAAGGAGGTGCCGCTCGGCTCTGCCCAGCGCGTCATCGCCGTCGATGCGGGCGACCACTATGTCGGCGTGCTGATCGTGGCCGAACTGCACAGCGATCCGTCCGATGGCGAGGTGCCGGTGCGCGATCTCGCCAAATACAAGGACGCGGTGTTGGTGCCGAGCATGAACGTGCAGGCCGCCGCGGAAACATTCCAGCGGGCGGGCGCCGAAGAACTCGCCGTGGTCGAGGATTTCACCGACCATATCGTGCTGGGCCTGTTGACCGAAGGCCATCTGATGCGACGCTATGCCGAGGAACTCGACAAGGCCCGCCGGGACCTGTCGGGCGAGGGCTAAGGGACACCCGGAGTCAGTGCTCAATAGGTCCCTTGGCCATCACGAGGGCCGTGCCGGCGGTCGTCGGGCGCTCGATCATGCGGCGTACGCGGGGCGGTTCGTCGCCGCTGTGCAGGGCCCGCACGCGTTCGCCGATGACGGCGTCGGCATGGGTGATGCGTCCATTGTGCCTGATATACTCGATCCAGGTCGGCGTGTGATAATGCTCGATCCATACGGTGGGATTCTCGAGATCGCGCGCCAGCGTCCAGTTGCGGGCGCCGTCACGGCGGCGGATGCGGCCGCGTTCGGCCATGATGGCGAGGAACTCCGGTTCGTCCTCGTGGCGGATCACATACTCGATCATGATGGCGATGGGACCACTGCGCGGCTTCAGGTCAAGCGCCAAATGCGGTTCCTTGAAGCGATTGAGCGGGTCGAGGTTGAGCACCTGCTGTTGCGGCAGCGGGAGCAAAAGACCGATGGCGCCGCCGGCCAGCATGGCGATGCTGGCGGCGATCAGCGCGGTTTCGGCGCCATGCGCGTCGGCGACGACGCCCCAGATCCAGCTGCCGAGCGCGATGCCGCCGAAGGTCGCGGTCTGGTAGACCGACAGCACCCGGCCGACCACCCAGCGCGGCGTCGCCATCTGCACCGTGACGTTGAAATGCGAAAGCGCGATCACCCAGCAGGCACCGCCGACAAGCAGGCCGAGCGACGTCTGCCAGGCATGCTGGCTGACGGCGGCATTGAAGGCGCAGACGGCGAAGCCGGCGAACGCACAGCGCACCATCGTCTCGCTGGAGAGCAACTGCCGCAGCCTGACGCTGATCAAGGCGCCGCCGACCGCGCCGATGCCGAAGGCGCCGAGCATGATGCCATAGGTAAGCGCATCGCCCTTGACGACGTCGCGCGCCACCAGAGGCAGCAACGCAAGCACAGCGCCTGCACTGAAGCCGAACGCAGCACCCCTGACCAGCACCTTGCCGATATTGGGCGACATGGCGACATAGCGCAGGCCGGCGCCCATGGCGGCCCCCAGCGACTCGCGCGGCAAGGTCGATACCGGCACGTTCGGCTTCCAGCGCGCCAGCACGACGATCAGGCCGATATAGCTCACCGCGTTCGCCGCGAAGGCGGCTGCCGCACCGGCGGCGGCGACGATGATGCCGCCGATCGCCGGACCGACGCTGCGCGTCAGGTTAAAGCCCATCGAATTGAGGGCGACGGCCGCCGGCACCTTGTTGCGGGGAACGATATCGCCGACGGAGGCTTGCCATGACGGGCTGTTGAGCGCGGTGCCGCTGTCGATCAGGAAGGTGAAGGCAAGCAGCGTCCATGGCGTGATCAGGCCCGAATAGGTGAACAGGGTCAGAAGCACCGACACCACCAGCATGAAGGTCTGGGCGACCAGCATCACCTTGCGCCGGTCGAAACTGTCGGCGATGGCGCCGGCGACCAACGCAAACAGCATGATCGGCAAGGTGGTCGAAGCCTGGACAAGGGCCACCTGATAGGGCGAGGTGGCGATCGTGGTCATCATCCAGGCGGCGCCGACACCCTGGATCAGGCCACCGAAATTCGAGACGAGACTTGCGCCCCACACGGCGCGGAAAATGCCGTGCCGGAAGGGCGCCAGCGCCGAGACGCTCTCGCTGTCCGGCTTTTCGTCAATCATTTGGAATTCCTGCCATGTCGTGCCTGCCCGTCAGACAATCCGTTTGCGCAGACCGTTTGCCGAAAGTAGGGCATGGCGCCGCAAAGGGCAAAAAAGCTCATGGTCCAACAATGGGATAGAGGCGGTCCAGGCCTTGTCTGCCGTGCGTGCGGAGGCGCCAAGGGGATCGGCGGCGTCTGTCTTCGGACAATTACGACGGCATGCCGCGGCACGCCTTCCCAAAACAGGTTAGAACCCGTTCTGGATGCGCTCGAAGATGACGTTGGTGAAGGCCGATATCTGGCTGCCGATGAAGGGGCCGGTCAGCGCCACCACCAGCATGATGGCGACGATCTTCGGCACGAAGGTCAAGGTGATTTCCTGCACCTGGGTCAGCGCCTGGATGAGGGCGATGCCGATGCCGACCACCATGGCGACCAGCACCACCGGAGCGGACGCGACGAGCACCGTCCATACCGCGTACTGGACGATGTCGAGAGCGTCGGCCTCATTCATGGGACTGGCTCTCTGTCGAAAGCGTCAGCTTGCCGCCTTGACCGAAACTCCCGGACCGACCGCGACTTCGGTGCCGTTCTGCAGCACGGCGATGAGACCGTTGCTGGCGAGGCGCACCGAAGCCACGGTGCCCGTCGTTAGGCCGTCGGCGGAGGTTATCGAGCGTCCGATCAGTGCGTCGGCCTGCGACAGCGCCGAGGACTGCATGATCTGGTTGAGCTTGGTGTTGGTCTGCACCGATTGCTCGACCTGCGAGAAGGTGGCGAGCTGGGCGACATACTGCGTCGAATCCATCGGCTTGGTCGGATCCTGGTTCTTCATCTCGGCGATCAGAAGCTTCAGGAAGGACTGGTAGTCGACCGCTGTCTTCGAGGTGGACGCGGTGGCCTGATTGGCGCCGGTCGGAATCGTCGTCGTCATGTCCACGTTCATCAGTATCGTGCTCCCACAGCCAACGGGCGCTCGGCACCCGAAATATCGTCATTGCCACCCAGCGCGCGGCGTTCGAGCGGATAAAGTGCGCGGATCGCCTTCAGCGCTTCGTAGATATGGTCCTCGCCGACCATGCGGTCGATCTGTTTCAGCGCGCTGCAGATCTGGCCGTCCTCGAAGCTTGCCAGAAGCAGCGGCAGCGAACGACGGAACATCTCGCGTGCGGCGGCGGCGCCGGCCGGGTTCATCAGCATGACCTGCAGGATGAAATAAAGCTGCTTGAGCGGTGTCGAGGCATCTTCGGCCTGGATCACGTGGTTTTCGAGCAGGAACTGGACGTCGTTCATCAATTCGACGGTGACCTTGCGGTCGACCCGGATGACGGCGCCGTTGATATAGATCTTTTCGTTCGGCTTCAGCGATATCTTCAGCGTGTTGGTCATTGAATGCCGTCCCTGATGATCTGGGACACCTCGATCAGCCCTTCGAAATTGTTGGTGCGGCCCTGACGGATGTCCTCCGCCTCGCGCAGCAGCCACAGGCCGATGGAAATGAGGTTGGCGCGCAGTTCCTTTGGCAGGGCGTTGTCGCTGGAGCCAAGATCCTCGACGAAGGCGGTCCAGACGCGGTTGGTGAAGTGAAGCGCCTCTATCGCCTCCATCGAACCGTGGCCGGCCACTGCTGCTGCCGCCAGCATGTCGATCGAGCGGGTCAGAAGCTCGCGCTCGCGGTCCTTCGCGTCGGCAACGGAGTTGCTCTGGATGTCGGCGTAGGAGAATTGGTACATCGTTGGGGCTCTACCGTTCCGTTAAGCGTTGTCAGGTCAGGTAATTCAACAGGCTGAGCTGCTGCAGGCGTGCGGTCAACGCGAAAGACGTTTCGATGTGCTGTGTCAGGTCCGCGACCCGTGTCGCGGCTTCGGCCGGATCGACGGCTTCCAGGTCGAGAATGTGCCGTTCGAAAAGGTCGACCTGCGTTTTCATCCGATCGTTGGCATCGGAAACCCGCTTCTGGACGATGCCGGTCTCGGATTGAAGCTGGCCAATGCCGCTCAGCGCTTCGCCAACCAATGTGGTGGAGCGGCTGACAACCGTATTCTTCGCCGCCTGGCTGACGTTGCTGGACATCAGGCTGCTGACCATGGCTGCCGCCATTGCGAGCTTCTGGATGCCGGCGCTGTTGGCGCTGGTCGACGTCGGTGTGGTTTCGTTGAGTGCGATGCGGCTGACGATCTGCTGGTCGGTGGCGTTCGACCAGTTGCCCTGCCAACCAGCGCCCGTGAACTGCGGGGCGACATCATTGGTGATGAAATCGTCCATCTGGGCAGCCGTGATGTCGGCCGCGAGCGGATCATCCTGGGTGAAGCCGAAATTGGCGACGAAAGCGGCGTCGAATGCCGCCTTGGCGGGGGAGCCGGCAGCTGTGAAGTCGTTGATTGGCTTGACGTCGGTGTTGGTGCCGGCGAACAGGTATTCGCCATTGACGCTGGTGTTGAGGATCGAGGTCAGCTGCTGGATGGTCGCCTTGCCGGAGGATTGGGTGAGGCTGTTGGACG
>NZ_RZQE01000143.1:0-12528 GCF_004022955.1 Mesorhizobium sp. M7A.F.Ca.US.002.01.1.1
GGTAGAAGGCAATCAGTGTCTGGGCCGCGCGCCGTTCGCTGGCCGGCATCGTGCCGATGCGGTCGGCGATCAGTTCGGCAATGTTGGAAATCATCTTTTCCCCACCCTTGGCTCGGTCGATGGTCTTTTCCGAAATCGCATTTGACAAAGCCGGACAAACTGTATGAAATCATCCACAGGGACGCAATGAGGCAAAATACGTAACATACGATACAGCGCTCCCCGGGGACGGCAGAGTATGGAGAAAGCACGGCCCGCCAGCCTTGCATCGTCTGATACCGTAAGGGTGACGAACCCCGGCGGATCAAGCCCTTTCGTGCTGACCTGCGATCACGCCTCGAACTTCCTGCCCGCCGAATTCGGCACGCTCGGCCTTGCTGTCGAGGACCTGTCGCGCCACATCGCCTGGGATCCCGGCGCGCTGCCGGTTGCCCGCCGCATGGCGCAGGCGCTCGACGCGACGCTGGTCGAAACCCGCATTTCGCGCCTTGTCATCGACTGCAACCGGCCGCTTGACGCGCCCGACCTGGTGCCGCCGGT
Organism: Mesorhizobium sp. M7A.F.Ca.US.002.01.1.1; assembly: GCF_004022955.1. Classification (NCBI taxonomy): domain Bacteria; kingdom Pseudomonadati; phylum Pseudomonadota; class Alphaproteobacteria; order Hyphomicrobiales; family Phyllobacteriaceae; genus Mesorhizobium; species Mesorhizobium sp. M7A.F.Ca.US.002.01.1.1. The sequence goes on from NZ_RZQE01000143.1 coordinate 541, forward strand.
CAGTGAGACAACGGCCATACCGGGCAATGCCGGCCTGTCGGAAAGTGAGCGTGCCGCGCGTGTCGCGCTTTCGTGGCGCCCTTTCCACGATACGATTGCGGATATCATCAGCCACAGGCTGTCACACGGTCAGGAAACGCGGCTGGTTTCGGTCCATTCCTTCACGCCGGTATACAAGGGCCGCAACCGGCCCTGGCATATCGGCATCATCCATGACGAGGATCGCCGGCTGGCGGCGCCGCTGATATCGGCGCTGAAGCGGCTTTCCGGTGTCACCGTCGGGGTCAACGAGCCGTATTCACCTGATGACCGAGTCTATTTCACGCTGGAACGGCATGCGCGCCCGCGCGGACTGCCCTGCGCGATGATCGAAATCCGCAATGACGAAATCGCCGGCGAGACCGGGCAGCGGAAATGGGCGGATCTGCTCACGGGCATTTTTTCGGATCTGGAGCCAGAGGAGGCCGGACACACCAGATCGCATTCAGTCGGAAAGTCAGTTCAATCGGCTAGCTAGGGCGGGATCTCATCCCGACCCGAAAACCAACAGGGGACACTAAAATGGCAGCACCGGGTTATACTGAAGTTGACAAGGCGGAGGACGTAAAGCACCTCCACAGCATGGGCTATGCCCAGGAATTGGAGCGGCGCCTCAGTCGCTTTTCGAACTTCGCCGTTTCCTTCTCCATCATCTGCATCCTGTCGGGCGGCATCAATTCGCTGGCCCAGGCCACCTCCGGCGCCGGCGGCATCGGCATCGGCATCGGCTGGCTGGTCGGCTGCTTCGTTTCGCTGACCTTTGCGGTCGCCATGTCGCAGATCAGCTCGGCCTATCCGACGGCCGGCGGCCTCTATCACTGGGGTTCGATCCTCGGCAACCGCGGCACCGGCTGGGTCACCGCATGGCTCAATCTGCTCGGCCTGATCACCGTGCTCGGCGCCATCAATGTCGGCACCTGGACGTTTTTCATCGGCGCTTTCGGCCCGACGCTCGGAATCGAAGGCACGCTGACAAACCAGATGATCTTTCTGATCATCATCACCGGCGCGCAGGCGCTGATCAACCATCTCGGCATCAAGCTGACGGCGAAGCTGACCGATTTCTCGGGCTATCTCATCTTCTTCGGCTCGATCCTGATCGCCATCGTCTGCCTGGCTTCCGCTGAGACCTGGGATTTCAGCCGTCTCTTCACCTTCAAGAACTATTCCGGGGACGCAGGCGCCGGCGTGTGGCCATCCGTCTCGAATGCCTGGGTGTTCGCGCTCGGACTGTTGCTGCCGATCTACACGATCACCGGTTATGACGCTTCCGCGCACACCTCGGAGGAAACCATCAAGGCGGCTTCTTCCGTGCCGCGCGCCATGGTCATGTCGGTGATCTGGTCGGCCGTTTTCGGCTATCTGTTCCTGGCCGCCTTCGTGCTGATGATCCCGAACATGGACGATGCCGCCAAGCAGGGCTGGAACGTGTTCTTCTGGGCCTTCGACCAGCGTGTAAGCCCCGGCATCAAGGAGTTCGTCTACCTCGTCGTGTTCGTCGCGCAGCTGCTGTGCGGCCTTGCCACGGTGACGTCTGCCTCGCGCATGATCTTCGCCTTCTCGCGTGACGGCGGCCTGCCGGGTTCGGCGGCACTCGCCAAGGTCAGCCCGACCTACCGCACGCCGGTGGCGGCGATCTGGACGGCTTCGATCCTGTCGGTGCTGTTCGTCTGGGGTTCGACGCTGGTTTCGGTCGCAGGCACTTCGGCCTACACCATCGTGGTTTCCTGCACCGTCATCTTCCTGTTCCTCTCCTTCACCGTGCCGATCGTGCTCGGCATGCTCGCCTGGGGCACGCCGAAGTGGGACAAGATGGGTCCCTGGAACATGGGGCGCGGCGTGTTCATGCTGTTCGCCTTCCTGTCGATCGTCTCAATGATCCTGATCTTCATCATCGGCATCCAGCCGCCGAACGATTGGGCGCTCTACATCACCGTCGGCTTCTTCATCCTGACGGCAGTCGTCTGGTTCGGCTTCGAGAAGCGCCGCTTCCAGGGGCCGCCGCTCGGCGACATCATTGCGGCGCGTCAGGCGGCCATCAAGGCGGCCGAACAGGCAGTCGGCGAAACCGGCCACTGACCTCCACCATCATGGCCATGGCCGGCATCGTGCCGGCCATGGTTTCGTTCAACTCATTCAAAGCCCAAGCGCTGGAGTGCCAAAGGAATGGCCGGAAATTTCTCGTTCGATCAGTTGAAGAAAGCGGTCTCCAGCGGTGAGATCGACACCGTGCTGGCCTGCATCGTCGACATGCAGGGACGGCTGGCGGGAAAACGCTTCCTGGCGCAGTACTTCGTCGATTCCGCGCATGACGAAACGCATGGATGCAATTATCTGCTGGCCGCCGACATCGATATGGAGCCGGTGCCGGGCTACAAGGCGGCGAGTTGGTCGAAGGGCTATGGCGATTTCGTCATGAAGCCGGATCTCGCCACGCTGCGGCGCATTCCCTGGCTGGAAAAGACCGCGCTCGTGATCTGCGACGTGCTCGACCACCACACGCATGACGACCTGCCGCATTCGCCGCGCGCCATCTTGAAGAAGCAGGTCAAGCGGCTGAGCGAGCGCGGCTATATCGGCTATTTCGCATCCGAGCTCGAATTCTATCTGTTCAACGAGACCTACGATTCGGCCCGCAAGAAGCACTGGCAAGGTCTCGACACCGCATCGCCCTATATCGGCGACTACCAGATCGGCATCACCACCAAGGAAGAAGGCGTCATGCGCCGGCTTCGCAACGAAATGGAAGCGGCCGGCATTCCGATCGAGAATTCCAAGGGCGAGTGGGGTCCGGGCCAGGAAGAGATCAATGTGCGCTATGCCGAGGCGCTCGACATGGCCGACCGCCACGTCATCCTGAAGAACGGCGCCAAGGAAATCGCCGAGTCCGAGGGCAAGGCGATTTCGTTCATGTCCAAGTATAATTACGGGCTCGCCGGCAATTCCAGCCACATCCACAATTCGCTGTGGAGCGCCGACGGCAAGACACCGCTGTTCTTCGACAAAAAGGCCGACTGGACGCTGTCGACACTCGGCCAGCAATGGGCCGCCGGCCAGCTCAAATACGCCAAGGAATTCACCTGGTTCCTGGCGCCCTATATCAACTCCTACAAGCGCTTCCAGGCCGGCACCTTCGCGCCGACCAAGATCATGTGGAGCGAGGACAACCGCACCGCAGGCTTCCGCCTGTGCGGCGAGGGCACCAAGGGCATCCGCATGGAATGCCGCATCGGTGGCGCCGACCTCAACCCGTATCTTGCTTTCGCAGCCCTGATCGCCGCCGGCCTTGCCGGCATCGACGAAAAGCTGGAATTGCAGAAGCCGTTCGTCGGCGATGCCTATCAGGCATCTCGCCTGCCGGAGATTCCGAAGACGCTGCGCGATGCCACCGACACGCTGGCGAAGTCGAAGATGCTCAAGCAGGCGCTCGGCGAGGATGTGCTCGAACACTATGTCCACACCGCAAAGTGGGAGCAGTTCGAATACGACCGCCGGATTACGGATTGGGAACTGCACAGAGGGTTCGAGCGGTATTAGGTATCGACGGTTCGTTGGCGCCCCCCTTCACTCTTAGCCTCTCCCTGTGGGGAGAGGCTGCCGGCAGGCAGATGAGGGGCAGCGCCAGGCCATACGATTTTGTTGTAGAATACGAGGACTTACAAAATGACCGAGACGGTCAAACTCATTACCCCCGTCGATGGCTCGATCTATGCCGAGCGGCCGATTGCTACAGACCAGGCGATCAACGCCGCAGTGGAACGCGCCAAGGCGGCGCAAGAGAAGTGGGCTGAGACACCTATCGTCGAGCGCGGCAAGTACATGTTGGCTATGCTGGAAGCGCTGGTCGCGATGACCGACGAGATCGTGCCGGAGATCGCCTGGCAGATGGGGCGCCCCGTGCGCTATGGCGGCGAATTCGGCGGCGTCAGGGAACGCACCAACTACATGGTCGAGATCGCCGAGCAGGCGCTCAAATCGGTGCCGGCCTCCAACCCCAAGGACGGTTTCCGCCGCTATGTGAAGAAAGACCCGCTCGGCGTCGTCATGGTGATCGCGCCGTGGAATTATCCCTATCTGACCGCCGTCAACACCATCGTGCCGGCGCTGATGGCCGGCAACACCGTGATCCTGAAGCATGCGGCGCAGACGCTGCTGGTCGGCGAACGCTTTCAGCAGGCTTTCGACAAGATCGGCCTGCCCAAGGGCGTGTTCCAGAATGTCGTGCTGAACCACGCCCAGACCGAAAGGCTGCTCGGCTCGGGCAAGATCGACCACGTCAATTTCACCGGTTCGGTCGGCGGCGGCCGCGCCATCGAAAAAGCGGCGGCGGGCACCTTCATGACGCTCGGCCTCGAGCTTGGCGGCAAGGATCCGGCCTATGTGCTGCCCGACGCCAAGATGGACCATGCGGTCGCCAATCTGGTCGACGGCGCCTTCTACAATTCCGGCCAGTGCTGCTGCGGCATCGAACGCGTTTATGTGCACGAGAAGGTCTATGACGAATTCGTCGAAGGCTTCATCGCCGAGACCAAGAACTATGTCCTCGGCAATCCGCTCGATCAGGCGACGACGATGGGACCGATGGCGCAGGCGCGCTTTGCTGACCTGATCCGTGAACAGAAGGCGGAAGCGCTGCGCAAGGGTGCCAAGGCGCACATCAACATGAAGGTGGCTAACGACAAGGCTGGTTCGCCTTATCTGGCACCTGAGGTGCTGACAGAAGTCGATCATCAGATGAGCGTCATGCGCGAGGAAAGCTTTGGCCCGATCGTCGGCATCATGAAGGTGCGCAACGACGAAGAGGCGATCGCGCTGATGAACGACAGTCCCTACGGGCTGACCGCTTCGATCTGGACGCGCGATACCGAGCATGCCGTGGCGATCGGCAACCGCGTCGAGACCGGCACGGTGTTCATGAACCGCTGCGACTACCTCGACCCCGCCTTGGTCTGGACCGGCGTCAAGGACACCGGCAAGGGTGCGGGCTTGTCGGCCATCGGCTACGACAATCTGACCCGGCCGAAATCATTCCATCTGCGCGAAGCCATCTGATTTATTGAAAGACAAAAATGTCCAAGCTGATCTCCAAATGGAACTACCCCACCACCGTCCGCTTCGGCGCCGGCCGCATCAAGGAATTGCCTGAGGTGCTGGCGGCCACCGGCATCAAGCGGCCGTTGTTCGTCACCGACCCTGGACTGGCGAAACTGCCGGTCGTCGCCTCGACGCTGAAGATTCTCGACGACGCCAAGGTTCCCTACGGCGTCTTCTCCGAGGTCAGGCCTAACCCGGTCGAGTCCAATCTGACCGCCGGCATCGCCGTGTTCAAGAAGGGCAAGCATGACGGCGTCATCGCCTTCGGCGGCGGTTCGGCGCTCGATCTCGGCAAGCTGATCGCCTTCCAGGCCGGGCAGGTCAGGCCGGTATGGGATTTCGAGGATGTCGACGACTGGTGGACGCGCGCCAATTCGGACGCCATCGCGCCGATCATCGCCGTGCCGACCACCGCCGGGACCGGATCGGAAGTTGGCCGCGCCGGCGTTATCACCAATGAGGCGACGCACACCAAGAAGGTCATCTTCCATCCGAAACTTTTGCCAGCAATCGTCATTGCCGATCCGGAGCTGTCGGTCGGCATGCCCGGCTTCATCACCGCCGGCACCGGCATGGATGCGCTCGCCCACTGTCTCGAGGCCTATTGCGCGCCGGGCTATCATCCGATGGCCGACGGCATCGCCGTCGAAGGTGTGAGGCTGGTCTTCGAGAACCTGCCGAAGGCCTATGCCAACGGCAGGGATCTCGTCGCGCGCGCCCACATGATGAGCGCCGCCGCCATGGGCGCCACTGCCTTCCAGAAGGGGCTCGGCGCCATCCATTCGCTGTCGCATCCGGTCGGTGCGCTCTATGACACCCATCACGGCATGACCAATGCGGTGTTCATGCCCTATGTGCTCGCCTTCAACCGTGACTCCATCGAGGAGCGTATCGGCCGGCTCGCCGCCTATTGCGGCATCAAGGGCGGCTTCGACGGGTTCGCCAAGGCGATTATCAAGCTGCGCAAGGAATTGAAGGTGCCGCATGCGCTGCCGGGCCTTATCAAGGGGCTCGACATGGACAAGAAACGCAAGGCGCTGATCGCCGACATGGCGGTGGTCGATCCGACCGCCGGCGGTAACCCGGTCAAGCTGACCAAGAAGGCGGCGCTGACCTTGCTCGAAAACGCCATTGCCGGCACGGTCTGAGGCGTTTTCCGCGCCGCAAAGTGATCTGAAAAGGGGCTATGAAAACAAGGGGGAGGATGACGGGCAAGGCACAAACTAGTTAGCCGGAAAAAGAATCGCGGAGCGATTGCTACATCAGGTTAAAAAGAGTTTACTTTTTCGCACTGCGAGCAGCCGCTTTCACAAAGCTTTCATCTGGCTGTCACATGAAAACGATACCGCATCGCAGGCGTCCAACGGCGTCAGTTCAACGGAGAGAACACATGTTCAAGTTCACGGGGAAAGTGCTTTCCCTTTCGGCCGCGGCGCTTTTCGCGTCGACGGTGATTTCGTCCGCGGATTCGCTGGACGATCTCGTCAAGGCCGCCAAGGCGGAAGGCCAGCTCACCACCATCGCGCTGCCGCATGACTGGTGCGGCTATGGCGATGTCATCGCAGGTTTCAAGGCGAAGTATCCGGAAATCACCGTCAACGAACTCAACCCCGACGCCGGCTCCGGCGACGAGGTCGAGGCGATCAAGGCCAACAAGGACAACAAGGGCCCGCAGGCGCCCGACGTCATCGACGTCGGCCTGTCCTTCGGCCCGACCGCCAAGGCCGATGGCCTGATCCAGCCTTACAAGGTGTCGACCTGGGACTCGATCCCCGACAGCGCCAAGGATGCCGACGGCTTCTGGTACGGCGACTATTACGGCGTTCTGTCGTTCATGGTGAACAAGGACCTGATCAAGGAATCGCCCACCGACTGGGCCGACCTCTTGAAGCCGGAATTCGCCAACGCGGTCGCTCTTGCCGGCGATCCGCGCGTTTCAAACCAAGCCATCCAGGCTGTCTACGCCGCCGGCCTTTCCGGTGGCGCCGCAGCCGGTGAAGCTGCCGGCACTGCTGGCCTAGACTTCTTCAAGAAGCTCAACGCGGCCGGCAATTTCGTTCCGGTCGTGGGCAAGCCGGCAACGCTTGCCCAGGGTCAGACTCCGATCCTGATCAACTGGGACTACAACGCGCTCGCCGGCCGCGACACGCTGAAGGGCAACCCGCCCGTCGACGTCATCGTGCCGAAGACCGGCGTCGTCGCCGGCGTCTACGTGCAGGCGATCAGCGCCTACGCGCCGCATCCGAATGCAGCCAAGCTGTGGATGGAATACCTCTACTCCGACGAAGGCCAGATCGGCTGGCTGAAGGGCTATTGCCACCCGATCCGCTTCAACGATCTCGCCAAGAACGGCAAGATCCCGGCGGACGTGCTGGCCAAGCTGCCGCCGGCGGAATCCTATGCCTCGGCCGCGTTCCCGTCGCTCGACGAGCAGGCTAAGGCCAAGGAAGCTATCAGCAAGAACTGGGACGCCACTGTCGGCGCCAACGTCAAGTAAGACTTGAAATCCACCGGGCGGCCGCGAGGCCGCCCGGTCCTTCCTCGAAGACGGTAGCCGGCGCATGACCGATCTCTCGCTTTCAAATCAGGCATTCGCCACCAAGCCGGTGCCGCCGAAGGAGGCGACCGCCTTCCGCTTGCCGACGCAATGGATAGGCGTGGCGCCGTTCTTCATCTTTGCCCTAATGTTCTTGATCCTGCCCACGCTCTATCTCGTCGTGGGAGCCTTCCGGAACGGTGAAGGCGGGTTCACGCTCGACAATATTCTGCAGCTGGTCAGCGATCCGTCGATCAGCAATTCTTACTGGTCTTCGATCAAGATCAGTTTCTGGTCGGCCATCATCGGGGCGTTTGCCGGGCTCGCCATCGCGATCGCGATCGTGCGCGGCGGACTGCCAAGCTGGACGCGCTCCGCGACCCTGACGTTTTCGGGCGTCGCCTCGAATTTTGCCGGCTTGCCGCTCGCCTTCGCGTTCCTGGCTACGCTCGGCCGCGTCGGTATCGTCACGACGCTTCTGCGTGACGTGCTCAACATCAACATTTACGCGATGGGCTTCAATTTTCTCACCACAACGGGCCTGATCGCGGTCTATCTGTTCTTTCAGATTCCCCTGATGGTGGTCATCATCGTACCAGCCATCGACGGCTTGAAGAAGGAGTGGGGCGAGGCTGCGGCCACGCTCGGTGCCACGCAGGCGCAGTACTGGCGCATGGTTGTCATCCCTGTGATATGGCCGAGTTTTCTCGGTACGGTCATCCTGTTGTTTGCGAACGCCTTCGGCGCCATCGCCACCGCTTATGCGTTTGCCGGTCCGACGCTTAATATCGTTCCGATCAAGCTCTACTCGCAGATGAATGGCGACGTGCTGCACAACCCGCAACTCGCTTATGCCATAGCCTTTGGCATGATCGTCATCACCGGGCTTGCGAATGTCTTCTACATCTGGTTTCGGACTCGGTCCGAAAGGTGGCTCAAATGAAGTCGGGTAAGTTCTGGGCCTGGGTCGTCTTTGTTGTCGGGGCTGCCTATTTCTTTATTCCGTTGATGGCGACGGTCGAGTTCTCGCTGCGCATGCGGCGCGGCGTCCACTCCTTCGACGCCTATCAAGTCGTGCTGGGAGACGCGCGCTTCCAGTCAACTTTCCTCTTTTCAGTCATCGCTGCGCTCTGCACCATTATCCTGGGGGTGCTGATCGTGGTGCCGGCGGCATACTGGATCCGGCTGCGTCTGCCTCAGCTCAGGCCAATCGTCGAATTCATCACCCTTTTGCCGCTGGTCATTCCGGCAATCGTCATCGTCTTCGGCTATATCAGGATGTACGGCTCGAACTCGCCGCTGCCATTCTTGGCAAGCAATTGGGGTGCGAACGCGTTGCTTGTCATTGGCTATACGACGCTGTCTCTGCCTTACATGTATCGGGCCGTTGACACCGGTCTGCGCACCATCGATGTGCGTACGCTGACCGAAGCCGCGCAAATTCTGGGTGCGGGCTGGGGCACCATCATCACCCGCGTCATCCTGCCCAATGTGCTGATCGCGGTGCTGTCCGGCGCATTCCTGACTTTCGCCATCGTCATTGGCGAGTTTACAATGGCCAGCCTGCTCAGCCGTCCGGCTTTCGGCCCGTATCTGCAGAACATCGGCGCCAACCGTGCATACGAGCCCGCAGCCCTTGCAGTGATCGCCTTCGCCATCACCTGGGGCTGCATGTCGCTGATCCAGATCCTGTCCCGCTTCGCGCCGAAATCGGCGAACCGCCCAAATTGATCGAGAGAACCACGCCATGGCCGACCCATTCCTCTCCATCCAGCACGTTCGAAAATCCTTCGGCGCCACCACGGTGGTGGAGGACTTCAATCTCGACGTAGAGCGCGGCGAATTCGTCTCCTTCCTCGGGCCATCCGGCTGCGGCAAGACGACGGTGTTGCGCATGGTTGCCGGTTTCGAGGAGCCGAGCGCGGGCACGATCGTCGTCAGCGGCAAGGACATTACGAGACTGAAGCCCAACCAGCGCAATGTCGGCATGGTGTTCCAGGCCTATGCCCTGTTCCCGAACCTGACCGTGGCGCAGAATATCGGCTTCGGCTTGAAGGTCGCTGGCATGCCGAGGGCGGACATCGATGCCCGCGTCGCCGAGATGCTCGGCATCATCAAGCTGCCGCAGATGGCGGATCGCTATCCCTACCAGCTCTCGGGCGGCCAGCAGCAGCGCATCGCGCTAGCCCGCGCCATCGCGCCGAAGCCAAAGCTGCTGCTGCTCGACGAGCCGCTGTCGGCGCTCGACGCCAAGGTGCGCGTGTCGCTGCGCGAGGAAATCCGGTCGATCCAGAAGAAGCTCGGCATCACCACCATCTTCGTCACGCACGACCAGGAAGAGGCGCTGTCGATCTCGGACCGCATCGCCGTCATGTATGGCGGCAAGGCCGAGCAGGTCGGCACGCCATTCGAGATCTACAACCGGCCGGCAACCAAGTTCGTCGCCAATTTCGTCGGCACGCTGAATGTGCTGGAAGGCACCGTCACCGATGCCGCCGCGGGCACGGTGAGGGTCAATTCCGAACAGGTCTCGCTCAAGGGCAAGCTCAACGGTTCCAAGTCGGGCGACACGCTGTCCCTGGCGCTGCGTCCGGAAGTTATTTCGCTGGGCCGCCAGCCTGGCCGTGACTCCAGCCTATCCGGAGAAATCTCCGAAGTGCATTTCCTCGGATCGGTCATCCGGGTTCGTGTCGGCATCGGCGGCAACACGGTCTCGCTCGACACGTTCAACAGCCCGGCAACGCCGCCCCCCGCAGTTGGTGAGAAGGCCGAGATCTCGTTTTCTTCGAGCGATATGCTCGTGCTGCACTAGGCTGCTGCGCTTGTTTGGAATGAATGGCTGTATCCCGGTTAGCGAAGGGGGAAGGATGCTTCCGCCGCGTGGCATGGGCTGCAGTGCAGGGAAGTCCGCGTTTAAGCGCGCCCCATATCAGATGATTTCAATGTCGGTGTGGACGGCGATTTGTCAGGAAGCAATTCGAGGTATTTTCTGCCGGCTCGAGCTTGCCGGGTAATCAACAATTTCCAGCCGCTTTGCCGCTGCCAGAATCTCGCTTCCCGGCTATAAGAGGCCATGGTTCTTTTCGAACTGACACTCGTTCTGCTGTTGATCGCCGTTGCGCTGACGGCGCTGTCGCGGCGCGTGCAGGTTCCTTATCCCTCTTTGCTGGCGCTGGCAGGGGTGGCCATCGCCTTCGTGCCTGGCGTGCCGACCATCGAGATCGACCCGGAACTGGCGCTTGCCCTGTTCATCGCGCCGGTACTGCTCGACGCCGCCTATGACACGTCGCTGCGCGATCTCAACCGCTACAAGGTGCCGCTTGTGCTGCTGGCGCTTGGTGCCGTCCTTTTCACGACAGCGACGGTGGCGCTGGCCGGCTGGGCGATGGCAGGTCTGCCGATTGCCGCGGCCATAGCGCTTGGCGCCATCGTGGCGCCGCCCGATGCGGTTGCGGCATCGGCCGTACTTGGCCAGTTCAAGGTGCCGCATCGCATCACTGCCATTCTGCAAGGCGAGAGCCTGCTTAACGACGCCACCGCGCTGCTGATTTACCGAATGGCGATTTCTGCGGCAGCAGGCTCCATTCTGCTGAGCAGCGCCGTTCCGATGATCCTGCTGTCCACGCTCGGCAGTCTTGCGGCCGGCTATCTGCTTGGCCGGTTGTCTCTGATGACGCTGGGCCGGATCGAGGACCCGGCGAGCGGCACTGTGGTGCAATTTGCCGGCACGTTCGGGGTCTGGATCCTGGCCGACAGGATCGGACTGTCGGCCATCATCACCATAGTCGTCTATGCCATGACGATCGCCCGCACCGCGCCGCGCCGCATGCCGGCCAGAAACCGCATCAGCTCTTATTCCGTCTGGGAAACGGCGGTCTTCGTGCTCAATGTTCTGGCTTTCGTGCTGATGGGCCTGCAGGCGCGTACGATCGTCGGCCGGCTTGCCGGGCAGGGGCAGACCGATGCGTTCGTCCTGGCCGGGACAGTGCTCGCCATCGTCATCGTCTCACGCTTCGTCTGGGTTCTGGGGTGCGGCGCGATCATCAGGTGGTTTGACCGTTTCGGCGTGGCTGATCGTCAGCGTGACGCTCCGTCGTTTCGTGGCGGCGTGCTGATCGGCTGGTGCGGGATGCGCGGTTTGGTGACGCTTGCGGCGGCATTCGCCCTGCCGGCTGAATTCCCGGCCCGCGACCCGATCGTGCTCGCTGCCTTCACGGTCGTCCTCGGCACGCTGGTGCTGCAAGGCATGAGCCTGAAGCCGCTGCTGCGCCTTTTGAATCTCAATCCTGACGAAACGGTCGACCGCGAGGTTGCGCAGG
>NZ_RZQE01000144.1:0-12477 GCF_004022955.1 Mesorhizobium sp. M7A.F.Ca.US.002.01.1.1
TTCAAGCCGGCTGGACGCGTCGGCCGCACAGGTCGCCGGCATCGATCCGGCGCTGATCCGCAGCCTGGAAGCACAGGTTGCCGGCCTGTCGGCTCATCTTTCCAAGCCCAGCACCCCGCTGCCGGAATTCGAGGACATCAGCCCGCGTCTCAACGAAATTGAAAAGTCGCTCGCAGGAACCCGCGATTCCATCCTTGGCGCGGCGCGCGAAGCGGCCGAGAACGCAGTGCAATCGCTGGCCGGTTCGAGCGCCAATACGACCGCGGTTTCCGGCCTCGCCCAGGATTTGAAGACGCTTGAAACGCTGACGCGGCGCTCCGACGAACGCAATTCGAGAACGTTCGAGGCCATCCACGATACGTTGCTCAAGATCGTCGACCGGCTGGGTTCGCTCGAACCCGGCGAGCCGGTCGAGGCGATGAGCGAATTGCTGGATGCCGCACCGGCCGAGCCGAGCAACTGGCGCGGCGTGCGCCGACCCAAAATGGCCGTCGACGCGCCGTCGATGGATATCGATCAGCCCCTGCCATTGACTGGGGACATGGCAGATCTCGATGGCCGTGCCGCCGCCATCCTGCGCAATGAGCCGGGTGCACGCGGCGACCTGGGTATGCGTAGCGACCTCGGTATTGGTATTGGCACGCGCACGCCGGCCGAGGCTGCCGCGGCGGCGGCCATGGCCGCGCTCGGTTCGGACACGATCGCCGAGAAAGGCGGACAGGCCGGCGGCCGCAAATCGTTGTTCGGCGGGCTGGCCCGCGCCTTCAAGGGCAAGAAGGAGGCGGATATCCCGCCACTGGCCGGCTCAGCGCCGAGTGCCCCAATACCGAGCGTCGATCTCGACGAGCCGCTCGATCCGAAAATGGCCAACCGGCCGCTGGAGCCCGGCTCCGGCGCACCTGACCTCAATGCCATCATGAAGCGCGTGCGTGACGAGCGCGGCCAGCCGGCCAAGCCCAGCGACACCGATGCCGCGAAATCGGATTTCATCGCCGCTGCCCGGCGCGCGGCGCAGGCCGCGGCCGCCGAGGCCGATGCGCTGAAGCGCCAGTCGACGGTGACCGGACCGGTGAAGGCACTGCGGATCGGCGACCTGCTCAAGGCACGGCGCAAGCCGATCCTGATGGGGACAACCGCGATCCTGCTGGCGCTGGGCGCCCTGCAACTGGGCAAGGCCTTCTTCGCCGATCCGGCCCAGGTGGCGAGCAACGATGTCGTGCCGATCGTCGCCTCGCAGCCGATGCAAACCGCCTCGCTCGATGCCGCGAGCCAGCCAAAGACGGACGCGCAGCCCGCGGCAGTGGAAAGCGCGCCGGACCATGCCGTCAGACAGGCCGAGCCATCCGCACCGGCAACCAAGGACGACATGGCCGCGCAAAGCATGATTGCCACGCCGCCAGGCGCCGAGCCGTCGATGGGTGCCGCGCCGATCGCAGAACCGGTTCCCGCCCCCGTCGCCTTGGCTACATCGGCCGATGCAAACCCAGCGGCGTCCGAGACGACGATAGCTTCGGCTGCGCCGGCCTCGACCGTTCCGGTCGCCGCCGAACCTGCCGATACCGATACCGCCACCGGCATCCAGCCTATGGCGACAGAGCCGACCACCGCCAAGGACACCACGGGCGCGGTTCCGCCGGTGGACGCTTCGCCGGCGACGACGGCAAAATTCGACATTCCCGCTGACGCCGGCCCGGCCGCCTTGCGTGATGCCGCTGCCAGCGGCGACGCCAAGGCGCTGTTCGAAATCGGCTCGCGCTATGCCGAGTCGCGCGGCGTCAAGGAAGACATGGCGGCAGCGGCCAAATGGTACGAGAAATCGGCGGAACTCGGCTTCGCGCCGGCCGAATACCGTATCGGAAATTTCTACGAAAAGGGCATCGGCGTCGCGCGCGACATCAAGAAGGCGAAGACCTGGTACCAGCTTTCCGCGGCACAGGGCAACGCCAGCGGCATGCACAATCTGGCCGTGCTGTTTGCCATGGCGGCTGACGGCGTGACCGACAATGAATCGGCCGCGCACTGGTTCCAGGCGGCGGCCGACGTCGGCGTCAAGGACAGCCAGTTCAATCTCGGCATCCTCGCCGCCAAGGGCGTCGGCATGAAGCAGAACCTCGAGGAGTCCTACAAATGGTTCGCGCTCGTCGCCAAGACAGGCGACAAGGATGCGGCGGCCAAGCGTGACGAGATCGCCAATGCGCTGCGGCCCGAGCAGCTCGAGCGCGCCCGCGCCGCGACCGAGCTGTGGAAGGCCAAGCCGCTGGATGCGGCAGCCAACTCGGCCGACATTCCCGAGTCCTGGCAGGACGGCGCGCCGCAGACGACCGCCAGCATCGACATGAAGAAGGCCGTCCAGAACATCCAGCGCATTCTCAACAAGAACGGCTACGACGCCGGCGGCGCCGACGGCAAGATGGGCCAGAAAACGAAGACCGCGATCATGGCTTTCCAGACCGACAACAAGATGGCGGCGACCGGCGAAGTCGACGAAAACCTGGTGAAGGCACTGCTGGCGCGCAAATAACGGCAGAGGCGTCGCTTCCACGACGCCCTTGCCACACATTCGCCTGTTAACTGATTGAGATGTTTTTTGTTTCGGCGGCGTAGCGCGGTTTGACTTCGCAGCACCTCCGGCGCAAGAACGAATTGGCTTGTCGGTCCAAGATGCCCGCAACGGTTGCATTCGCCGACAGGCAGAACTGATCGAGACTGACGGGTGGGCATCTATCTCCCGATCGCGGAAATTTCCGTCAATATCTTCGTCCTGCTGGCCATGGGCGCGGCGGTGGGTTTCCTGTCGGGCATGTTCGGCGTCGGCGGCGGCTTCCTCATCACGCCGCTCTTGATCTTCTACAACATCCCTCCGGCGATCGCTGTCGCCACTGGCGCCAACCAGGTCATCGCCTCCTCCGTCTCCGGCGTCCTTTCGCACATGAAGCGCGGTACGCTCGACCTCAAGCTCGGCGGGGTGTTGCTGGCCGGCGGCATTGTCGGTTCCACCGGCGGCATCTACGTCTTCGCCTTCCTGCGCAGGCTCGGCCAGCTCGACCTGTTCATCTCGCTGCTCTACGTCGTGCTGCTCGGCACCGTCGGCGGGCTGATGCTGGTCGAAAGCGTCAATGCGCTGCGCGCGACGCGCAGCGGTGCGGCGCCGGTGCTGAAGAAATCCGGCCAGCACAACTGGATCCACCGCTTGCCGCTGAAGATGCGCTTCAGGGCGTCAAAACTGTTCGTCAGCGTCATCCCCGTCCTTGGGCTTGGCGCCGGCATCGGCTTCCTGTCGTCGATCATGGGCGTCGGCGGCGGCTTCATCATGGTGCCGGCACTGATCTATCTGCTGAAAGTGCCGACCAATGTCGTCATCGGCACCTCGCTGTTCCAGATCATCTTCACCTCCGCCTATACGACGCTGGTCCACGCCACCACCAACCAGACAGTCGATGTCGTGCTGGCCTTCCTGCTGATGGCGGGCGGCGTCGCCGGCGCGCAGTACGGCGCGAAGGCCGGCCAGAGGCTGCGCGGCGAGCAGCTCAGGGCCTTGCTGGCACTGCTGGTGCTGGCGGTGGCGATACGATTGGCGATCGATCTTTTCGTCACCCCGCCCAACCTCTATTCGCTGTCCGCCGCGGGCCTCAACTGATGAAGGCTCGCAGCACATTCGCAACCGCCATTGTCCTGTCGCTGCTTGCGGCCGCCGTGCCGGCGAAGGCACAGGTCCCGCTGACCGAAGGCATCCAGATCGGTCTCTCCACCGACAACGTCTCGATCACCGCCGGTTTTTCCGGGGCCGATCTGACCATCTTCGGTTCGCTGGAGAACCCGGATCCACTCGTCGCGCGCCAGGGCCGCTACGACGTCATCGTCGTGCTCGAAGGTCCGCCCAAACCGGTGGTGGTGCGCCGCAAGGACAGGGTGCTCGGCGTCTGGGTCAATCTGGACTCTGAGACCTTCGAAAACGTGCCCGTCTCCTATTCGGTGGCGACGACGCGGCCGCTGCAGGACATCACCGAACCCAACAGCTACAAGCAGCTGTCGCTCGGCGCCTCCAACCTCTACATGCAGCCCGCCGATGCCGGCGACAGCCCGGCGACGATCGAGGAGTTCACGGCGGCACTGCGGGAGCGCAAGTCGGCGACCGGGCTCTACAGCGAGAATGTCGGCGGCGTGCAATTCCTGTCGCAGAACCTTTTCCGCGCCACAGTGAGGCTGGCGCCGAATGTGCCGGTTGGAACCCACAAAGCCCGCGCGTTCCTGTTCAAGAGCGGTCTGTTCATCAAGGAAAGCTCGGCCCAGCTCGAAATCCGCAAATCCGGTTTCGAGCAGTCGATCTTCCGTGTCGCGCACAATTATTCCTTCCTCTACGGCGTCTTCGCGATATCGCTGGCCATGCTGACCGGCTGGCTCGGAAGGCTGATCTTCCGGCGAGATTAGGATTTTCCCCGAAAAGTGGTTTCCCTTTGCCGAGGCATGCGGTAGACCGCGCTCCCCAGCCAAATGGCAGACACAAACAATTCGGTTCGGCAGAGCAGCCCGTCCCCGGACAGCGCGCGATTTCTCATGGCGCCTGTCGGCTCGCCGACGACAGATGCAGGAACTTGTCATGCGACCAGCCTTCGGCGGCATCGACTTCGGCACTTCGAACTCCACCGTGGGCGTGGTCCGCAACGGGCAGCCGCGCCTCGTCGCGCTGGAGAACGGCCAGGTCACGCTGCCCAGTGCCGTGTTCTTCAACTTCGAGGACAACCGCACCTGCTTTGGCCGCCAGGCCATCGCCAATTACACCGACAGCATCGAAGGCCGGCTGATGCGTTCGCTGAAGAGCGTGCTCGGCAGTTCGCTGGCCCATGAAAAGACCCGCATCAAATCGCGGTCGATCGGCTTCATGGAGATCGTCGGCATGTTCCTTGGCCACCTCAAGAAGAGGCTGGAAGCCGATGCCGGCGATACGGTCGAGACCGTCGTTCTTGGCCGGCCGGTGCAATTCGTCGATGACGATGCCGAGGCCGACGCGAAGGCGCAAAGCGAACTCGAGAACGCCGCACGTGCCCAGGGCTTCAAGCACATCGCTTTCCAGTTCGAGCCGATCGCGGCGGCGCTCGACTACGAGCAGAAGGTGACACGCGAGGAACTGGCGCTGATCATCGATATGGGCGGCGGCACGTCGGACTTCTCGATCGTGCGGGTCTCGCCGCAGCGCTCCCGTTTGCTCGACCGCAAGGACGACATCCTGGCCAGCCGGGGCGTCCATATCGGCGGTACGGATTTCGACCGGCTGCTGAGCATCGCCCATGTCATGCCGCAGCTCGGCTATTTGACGCCGACCAAGGACGGCAAGCGCAACCTGCCGGCAAGCTATTTCATAGACCTCGCCACATGGCAGCGCATCAACCTGGTCTACACCGCCAAGGCGATGACGCATCTGCGCCAGATCCGCTACGAGGCCGAGCGCGCCGACCTGGTCGACCGTTTCATCCACGTCGTCGAACACCGCTACGGACACGCGCTGGCCGCACGTGTTGAGAAGGCCAAGATAGAGCTGACCGACAGGTCATCCGCAGAGGTCGCTGTGAAGCTGCCGGGTGCGGAGTTCACCGCCGAAATCACGCGCAGCGGGCTCGACGCGACGATTGCCAGGGACATCGAGCGGGTCACCGCAACGGTCGGGCAGACTATCAGGGACGCTGAGGTGAAGCCGTCCGACATCACCGCGGTGTTCCTGACCGGCGGATCGACCGCGATCCCGCTGGCCAAACGAGAGATCCTGTCGATGGTGCCGCAGGCATCCGTCATCGAAGGCGACATGTTCGGCTCGGTCGGACTTGGCCTGGCGCTGGATGCGCAACGCAAGTTCGGCTGAGGCTTTCTTCGAGCGGTCCAGCTTTTCAGAGATTACTGATCCGCTTTAGGCCAGGTCGTGTACCCATAACCTTCGGCGTGATGCGATGAAGATCACGTCCGCTTTGCGCCGATAGCGACCAAGCTCGTGCGCCAGCGCGA
This sequence comes from Mesorhizobium sp. M7A.F.Ca.US.002.01.1.1, assembly GCF_004022955.1. NCBI lineage: Bacteria > Pseudomonadati > Pseudomonadota > Alphaproteobacteria > Hyphomicrobiales > Phyllobacteriaceae > Mesorhizobium > Mesorhizobium sp. M7A.F.Ca.US.002.01.1.1. The sequence goes on from NZ_RZQE01000144.1 coordinate 5,995, forward strand.
TATGTCGCAATGGGCCAGAAGCTGTCGTGGGGCCGCCGTGACAGATGCCTACCCGCGTGTCGTCAAAGTCGAGAGCTGGTCAGTATCGTAGCGGTTCCGCAGCTCAGCGAGGGCTTTTGGGTCCGGCGCACCCTGCGCCGCGAGTTTGGCAAGTTCTTCGAAGTAGCGTTCGTGGCCAGGCGGAGAGACGGTCATCAGCACGCGGGCGGGTCTCTCACTGACATTCGTGATGTCGTGCGGCACTCCCGGTGGAATGAACAGATAGGTTCCGGGCGTTGCGCGAACCGTCTTGTCGCCGACATGCCACGCACACTCGCCTTCGAGCAGGTAGAACGTCTCTTCCTGCACACGGTGAACATGCCGTCCGGTGGCGAATCCCGCTGGGATCGTCCAGTCAAACATGCTCGTGTGCTTGGTGTTTTCGCCGGTGACGAGGAAGACCATAGGTTGACCACGCAGCATGATCCCCTTCTTCTCGTCGGGCATGCGAATAATGGCATTGGCGCTCATAGGATCCTCCTTTGACTGGGTGCTTACTTCCGGCAAGCACCTGTGCGACATTGGCCGTCGATGCCGGGAAAGTCGTGAATTCGTTCCCAAAAATTTGCTAAAAGCGTTGGATGACAATCGGAGGCGACCTTTATCAGTTTGGCCCGTTCCGTCTCGATCAGGTGGCGGGCATTTTGTATCACGGCACCGAGCCGACCATGCTTGGGCAACGCGCCGTTTCGCTTCTGCGTTTGCTGCTCCAAAACGCGGGCGTACCGGTATCCAAAGACGCGCTGGTCGAAGCCGGCTGGGGCAAATTGGCGGTTGCCGACAACAACCTGACGGTCCAGATCGCGGCCTTGCGCCGGGTATTGGCCGACGCAGCGGATGCTGAGAGCTGGATCGAAACACTGCCGCGCCGAGGCTATCGCTATGTAGGACCGGCTGTTGCGACGAGTGTCCCTGATCGTTTTGCAGCCGCCCGCACCGCGTCGGCGCCGACCTTGCCTGAGAAGCCTTCCGTGGCGGTCCTGCCGTTCTCGAACTTGAGCGGAGATCCGCAACAGGAGTACTTCGCCGATGGAATGGTCGATGACATCATCACCGGCCTGGCACGCATAAAATGGCTTTTCGTTATCGCGCGAAACTCGACCTTCGCTTACAAAGGCCGCGCCGTGGACGTGAAGCAGGTCGGCAGCGAGCTTGGCGTACGATATGTCCTCGAAGGCAGCGTGCGCAAAGCTGGCGGTAGTGTGCGCGTAACCGCTCAGATGATCGATGCATCGACCGGCGCGCACGTGTGGGCCGAGCGCTACGACCGCAGTTCGGAGGACATTTTCGCGCTTCAGGACGAAATCGCGCTATCAGCGGTGGGCGCGATTGCTCCAAGCTTGCGAAAAGCGGAAATTGAACGTGTCAGGCGGAAGCGCCCAGAGAGTCTCGACGCATACGATCTCGTGCTTCAAGCCCAGCCTGATGTCGATACAGGTATGCCGGAACAAGTTACGAGAGCACTGGCGCTTCTTGAGCGTGCCATCGCACTCGAGCCTGCCTATGCCCTTGCGCATGGCAATGCAGCAATGTGTCATCATTGTTTGTTCCTTCGTGCCGGGCTGCAGGAATTCAACCGTGCGGCTTCGATCCGGCACGCCCGATTGGCCATTGTCCATGGACAAGACGATGCACTCGCTCTGACATGGGCAGGGTTTTCGATCGGCATGGACGCGCATGATCGCGCCGCTGCATTCACGGCATTAGACGCAGCCCTCGCCATTAGCCCGTCATCGGCGCTGACTTACATTCTTGGCAGCGTCGTTCTCGGATGGGCCGGCGAAGCAGAGCGCGCGATAGAATGGAGCGAGAAGGGTATCCGGCTAAGCCCGTTCGATTCGTGGGCTTGGGCCGCGTTTGACGCCCAAGCAATGAGCCATTTGCTGCGCGGGCGTTACGAAGAAGCTTGTCGCGCAGCCTACAAGTCCGTTCAAGCCAATCCGGCACACAGCATCACCTACGTGCAACTGACCGCTGCGCTCGCCAAACTCGGCCGGCTGGACGAAGCGAGGGCCGCCGCCGCGCGCGTGCGCGAGCTTCAGCCGGGCTTCCGCTACAGGCGCCAATTTGCTGGCGTGCGCTGTGCGCCAGCGCTCGCGGAGACTCTGGGAAGCGCGCTGCGGGACGCCGGATTGCCAGAGTGACGGCTGAGCGTCGAGGCGGACAGCGCTAGCGAGCCCATCTGGGGAGGAAGGTCGTGGTGAGGCGTTTCAATCAGCCACTCGATACAAAGTACCAAGACCTCCGAGCCAACGGCAAACCCGCAAACTCTGATACTCTAGCCCGCCGACGGGGCATCCGCCTTGCCGTCGAGATGCGCCTTAAGCGCCATCTGGGCCAGGCTTGCCTGGCGATCGCGATGGGTGATCATGGCGAAGTCGCGTTTCGGCAGTTCGAGCGGCACCGATCTCAGACTGCCTTCGACCACGGCGCGAGCCGCGACAAGCTCGGAGATGATGGTGGCGCCGGCCCCCGCCTCGACCGCCTGGCGAATAGCTTCATTGCTCGGCAGCACCAGGAATATCTGGAGGTCGGCGAGCGAAATCCCTTCGTGGCGCGCCAGATCCTCCAGCACCTCGCGCGTACCCGAACCACCCTCGCGGATGATCCAGCGCAGGCACTTGATGTCAGGGCGGCCGGGCGCGACTTCGGGGATCTCCGGATGCGCGCTGGCAACCACCAGCATCAGCTTGTCGACGTCGACCTTGGTGCGGCGCAGGATATCGGACTCGGTGCGGCCTTCGACCAGGCCCAGATCCGCCGCGCCATCGAGGACATTGGCCTCGACCTGCCTGGTGTTGCCGATGGAGACGCTCAGCCTGACGGCCGGATAGGCTTCGTGGAAGGAAGCCAGCCGGCGCGGCAGCCAGTAGCTGGCGATGGTCTGGCTGGCGGCGATCGAGAGGCTGCCGGTGACGGTCTGCGAGACATGCTCCAGCACATTGCGGGCAGCGGCGGCCCGTTCGAGCACGGCCTTGGCCTCGGGCAGGAACCGATGGCCGGTCTGGGCAAGCTCGATGTTGCGGCCGACGCGGTTGAACAGGTGGACGCCGTGCTGTTCTTCAAGCGCCCGGATGGCCGCCGATGCCGCCGACTGCGAAATGCCCAGCAGTTCCGCCGCCTTGGTCATATGGCCGCGCTCGGCGACGGCGACGAAAATCCGCAACTGATCCAGGGTCATGTCCGTATTAAGAACCAATATCGATCGAATTTACAAGAACAACTGATTAGACAGATCGATAGCTTTATTCTAAGTTTTCCAGCGAAGTTAGAAAAAATTCGCCGAAAGATCGCAGAGAGCAGAATGATCGGGCGTTTCAGATCCCTGCTTGCGCATTGGATCCGCGGCATAAGACGGCGGCTTGCCGGTGATCGTTACCACCCGGAAGAGCATTACGTGCGCGGCCCCGGACCGAAGACGCGGGCCAAATCCATGCGCCGTACAGGCGCCACCGGATCATGATGCAGGGACCGCCGCGCGGCGCGAATTCGGCACCATCGCAACGCCCGCTTGCCGACACGCGAGCGCCCGATGAAGGCGACGGCGTCGACACCTCGCCTGCCGTTTCCGACAGCATCGCCAAGACGACCTGCTACATGTGCGCCTGCCGCTGCGGAATCGATGTACACATCAAGGATGGCAAGGTCCGCTACATCAACGGCAACAAGGACCACCCGGTCAATCGCGGCGTGATCTGCGGCAAGGGCAGCTCCGGCATCATGCAGCATTACAGCCCGGCAAGGCTGAAGAAGCCATTGCTGCGCGCCGGCCCGCGCGGCTCCGGCGAGTTCCGCGAGATCGAGTGGGAAGAGGCGCTCTCGATCGCTACGGAACGGCTGTCGAACATCCGCCGGACCGACCCCAGGAAACTCGCCTTCTTCACCGGCCGCGACCAGTCGCAGTCGCTGACCGGCTGGTGGGCGAGCCAGTTCGGTACGCCGAACTTCGCCGCCCATGGCGGCTTCTGTTCGGTCAACATGGCGGCCGGCGGCCTCTATACGGTCGGCGGTTCGTTCTGGGAGTTCGGCGAGCCCGACTGGGACAACACCCGGTATTTCATGCTGTTCGGTGTCGCCGAGGATCACGATTCCAACCCGATCAAGATCGGTCTCGGCAAGCTCAAGGCGCGCGGCGCCAAGGTCGTCTCGATCAATCCGTGCCGCACCGGCTACAATGCCATTGCCGATGACTGGATCGGCATCCGGCCCGGAACAGACGGCCTGTTCGTGTTCGCCCTAATCCACGAATTGCTCAAGGCGGGCCGCGTCGATCTCGAGTATCTGCTGCGCTACACCAATGCCCATTCGCTCGTCATCCAGGAGCCGGGTGCTGCCGATGACGGGCTGTTCGTGCGCGATGCCGACGGCAATCCGCTGGCTTGGGACAGGATGGCGAAGACACCGGTCAGCGCCGCCGATGCCGGTGCGAAACCGGCGCTGACCGGCAGCTTCACGATCGGCGGGCGCCGCTGCGTCCCGGTGTTCCAGCTGATCGCCGACCGCTACCTCGATGAGAGTTACGCACCGGACTCGGTCGCCGAGCGCTGCGGCATTGCCGCCGACACGATCCGCAGGATCGCCGCCGAACTCGCCCATGTCGCCTTCGAACAGACGATCGAATTGCCGATCGCCTGGACCGACTGGGCCGGGCGCCGCCACGAGACGATCAAGGGGCGGCCTGTCTCGATGCACGCCATGCGCGGCATCTCGGCCCATTCGAACGGTTTTCACACCTGCCGCGCCATCCATCTCCTTCAGGTGCTGTTGGGCACGGTGGATGTCCCCGGCGGCTTCCGCTTCAAGCCGCCCTACCCTCGATCCGCGCCGCCCGGACCGAAGCCGGCGGGCAAGACCGTCAAGCCGATGACGCCGCTCGACGGCATGCCGCTCGGCTTCGTCTGCGGGCCGGACGATTTGCTGGTCGACGAGGCCGGCACGCCGCTTCGCATCGACAAGGCCTATTCGTGGGACGCGCCGCTGGCCGCGCACGGCCTGATGCACACCGTCATCCGCAACGCCTGGGCAGGCGATCCCTACAAGATCGACACGCTGATGATGTACATGTCGAACATGGCGTGGAATTCCTCGATGAACACCGTCGAGACCATGGCGATGCTGACCGACAGCGACGAAGCGGGCAACTACAAGATCCCTTTCATCATCTATTCCGACGCCTATTATTCCGAGACCGTGCCGTTCGCCGATCTGGTGCTGCCGGACACGACCTATCTCGAGCGCCACGACTGCATCAGCCTGCTCGACCGGCCGATCAGTCATGCCGACGGACCGGGCGACGCCATCCGCCATCCCGTCATCGAGCCCGACCGCGACGTCCGGCCGTTCCAGTCGGTGCTGATCGAACTCGGCGCCCGGCTCGGCCTGCCTGGTTTCGTCGATGAGGACGGCTCGGCCAGATACCGCGACTATGCCGACTACATCGTCAACCATGAGCGCACGCCCGGCATCGGCCCGCTCGCCGGCTGGCGCGGCAAGGATGGGACCTCGACCGGCAGGGGTGAGGCCAACCCGGACCAGTTGCAGCGCTACATCGACAATGGCGGCTTCTGGCATCATGATTTCGCGGACGACCAGCGCTATTACAAGATGGCCAACCGCTCCTATCTCGACTTCGCAGTGCAGATGGGTTTTATCCCGAAAGCCGAACCGATCGTTTTCCAGCTCTACTCGGAGCCGATGCAGCGCTTCAGGCTTGCCGCGCGTGGCCATGGCCGTGTGGTGCCGCCGAAAGGCGATCGCCAGCGCATCGAGACCTACATGGACCCGCTGCCGTTCTGGCACATGCCCTTCGAGGAAGCGGTCGTCGACCTCGAAAAATATCCGCTGCATGCGCTGACGCAGCGGCCGATGCACATGTACCATTCCTGGGGTTCGCAGAATGCGTGGCTGCGGCAGATCACCAGCCAGAACCGGCTGTTCGTGCATCACCGGACGGCAGCCGGTCTCGGCCTTGTCGATGACGACTGGGTGTGGATCGAAAGCATCAACGGCAGAGTGAAGGGGCAGATCAAGCTGATCGACGGGGTGAACGAAAGCACGGTCTGGACCTGGAACGCCATCGGCAAAAGGCGCGGCAGTTGGGGGCTGAAGGACGACGCGGCCGAGAGCAACCGCGGCTTCCTGCTCAACCATATCATCGGCGACCAGACCTCGGCCGACGCTCAGGGCAAACGCTATTCGAATTCCGATCCGGTGACGGGCCAGGCTGCGTGGTTCGACCTGCGCGTGCGCATCGTCAAATGCGCAGCCGAAGAAGCCGGGTTCACCGAGCCGCAGTTCCAGCGTTTCCTGCAGCCGCCGCATTTCGAACCCTCGCCCGACAGACTGATTTTCGGCGCCGAATTCCGCAGGGCGAGAGAGGCGACCAAATGACCTGTCTGCCAAGTCAAAGCGACAAGAAACTCGGCCTCGTGATCGACCTCGATA
>NZ_RZQE01000145.1:0-12416 GCF_004022955.1 Mesorhizobium sp. M7A.F.Ca.US.002.01.1.1
GCTCCACACCGGTGACCTGTTCCGGACGGACGAGGACGGCTTCCTTTATTTCGTTGGCCGCAAGGACGACATCATCAAGACGCGCGGCGAAAAGGTCGCCCCGAAGGAAGTCGAAACTGTGCTGCACGCCCATCCAGGCATCGTGGAAGCCGTGGTGACCGGCGTGCCGGATCCGGTGCTCGGCCACGCCATTGCCGCCCTCGTCGTTCTCTCGGACGAGACCCTGAGCGAGCGGGACATCATTCGCTACTGCGCCGTTCATCTCGAGGATTTCATGGTGCCGAAGCTCATCGAGTTCCGCCGCGAGTTGCCGAAGACCGATACCGGAAAGGTCAGCCGAAGGCTGGCGGCCGAAACGTTGGGGACTGCAGAATGAACCTCTCCCTCGCCCCGAGCCGTCCCGCCTTCTCGGCCGACGCGCTGACGCTCGACAACGCAGCGGAAACCGATCGCATCGTCGCCGGGTTGCGCGAGCAGCTACGCGGCATGCGCAAGCGCGGGCTCGTGCTCGGCCTCTCTGGCGGCATCGATTCCAGCGTCTCGGTCGCGCTCGCCGCCCGCGCCGTCGGCGCTAAGAACGTCTTCTGCCTGTTCATGCCGGAAAGCGACTCCGATCCCGACAGCCTCCGCCTCGGCCGGCTGGCCGCCGAAACCTTTGGCGTCGAAGCGATCGTGGAGGATATCGGCCCGACGCTGCACGCGATGGGTTGTTATCAGCGGCGGGATACCTTCATCCGCGAGCTGGTGCCGGAATACGGGCCGGGCTGGGCCTCAAAGATCGTCATCGCCAATTCACTCGCCGGCGAGGGCTACAACATCTCCTCGCTGGTGGTGCAGGACCCCGAAGGCCGGCAGACGAAGCTGCGCATGTCGGCGGCGGTCTATCTCGGCATCGTCGCCGCCACCAACATGAAGCAGCGCACGCGCAAACAGATCGAGTACTATCACGCCGACCGGCTGAATTTCGCCGTGCTCGGCACGCCGAACCGGCTCGAATACGACCAAGGCTTCTTCGTGAAGAATGGCGACGGCGCGGCTGACGTCAAACCGATCGCCCATCTCTACAAGAGCCAGGTCTATGCACTTGCCGCCCATCTCGGCATTCCCGAGGAAATCTGCCGCAGGGCGCCGACGACCGACACCTATTCCCTCGAGCAGACGCAGGAAGAGTTCTACTTCTCCCTGCCCTATGACCGCATGGATATTTGCCTCTTCGGCCTGAATAACGGCCTTTCAGCCGTGGAGGTCGGCGCCGCCGCGGAGCTGACTGCGGTCGAGGTCGAACGCGTCTGGGCCGATATCGCCGCCAAGCGCCGGGCGACGCGCCATCTGCACCTTGGCCCGCAGCTCGTCCGCCCCGTCGAGGAAATCGCCAGCTGAGATTGGCGCGACCATCGGGATTACGTCGCCGCGCGGGCAAATGACGGCCTATTCGAACTGCTCCCCGGCCAAGCGATTCCAGCGCTCGCCGGCCAGCCCGTTGAAGAAGCCTTGCGAGCTCAGAAACGCGTTCACCAGCTCCTCGTCGCGCGAATGCACCACGGTCGAGGCCGGTTGAGTGAAGGCGACCCGCCGGCCCAGCATCGCTGCGAGCAGGGCGGGTTGCGTCCGGCCGCGCAGGCCGGCGGCGCCACGCCGCGCCGCATCGCCAATCAAGCAGTCGACGACGGAACCAGCTTGCCCCGGCAGGGCCAGAACCTGCAGCACGCGCGCCATCCTGCCCGGGCGGGTGTGATAGAGGAAGGCGCCCACCAGCCCCCCGCTGGGGCAGGAGACGGACGCGAACACGGCATCACCATAGTCCGGCTTCTGGGAAGCCTCCGCGAGGATATGCGCAAGCTGCTCGGCACTCCAGTCGGGGCGGAGCGGGAACTGCCGCGTTAACGGGTCCAAAAGAGCCGCAAAACCGGCTTGATCGATTTCGGCTACCTTGAGGCCGCCCTTGCCATTCCAGAGTTCCGGGACCCCGGACCAGCGCATCTCGTTCTCCTGCATCCGTCCGCGAAGATAGCGATCGAGTCCGCGCGCGAGCGGGTCAAGCAAGCGCACGGCGCCGGCTCGCCGCGATGCTAGATCGAGCAGGAAGGCCGAAGGTCGGATGACCCGGATCCAGTCCAGGCTGTATTGCGGCAGGGCGACCCCGCGCAGTTTCGTCCACATCTGCGTCGAGAGGGCATTTGCGGTTTCGCTGAAGGAGATGTCCTGCGGCCCGGCCAGGAATGTCCTGAGCAGCCTTGCGCCGGCCATCGGGTCGTTCGCCCGCGGTTCGACCATGAGCGAACCACAGATGGCGGCGCGCAGCTTGCACTGGCCATGCCTCATCGGCAGCACATTCACGCCGACAAAGCCTGAAATGTCGCCTTCGCTCGCAATATGGACGAGAGACGCGATCTCCGGATCGCAGACCGGGCCTTCGAGATAGTGCCAGCGCAGATAAGTCTCGAGCGCCGGAGGCGGCGGCTTGCCACCGTCCCGGAAGGTTCTTTGAAAGAGCCCGGCGACGGCCGGAATATCCGCAGCCTGCAGGGGACGAATCTGGCTCATGCCAAACTCGCGGAGGATGAGATCGCGGGCGCACCGTTCCCAAGCTTGCGAAGGAGTGCGACACGCGGCATTCCGACCTCATCCTTGGCGAATGTCACGGGTTCATAGGCCTTGGCTCTGGCTATCAGGGCAGCCACCTGGCGGTCCTGCCCCTGGCCGAACTCGAACAGCAGCCAGCCATCAGGCTTGAGGAAATCGATTGCGTCCCGGATCAGCCGCTGTTGGATCGAGATGCCGTAAGGCCCCCCGTCGAAGGCCTCGCGCGGCTCGCCCTCAAGCAGATGCGCGCTCTCGCCTTCGAGGCGCGCGGTCGAGATATAGGGCGGATTGCAGACAATCAGGTCCGCTGCGCCGATAAGCCCATCGCCCTCCAGCGCACCGAACAGATCCCCTTTCCGGATGGTGACCCGGGCCTGAAGGGCCAAGCGTTCGGCATTGCTCCGGGCGAGCGCGAACGTGCTGTCAGTCACGTCCACCCCCCAGACGCGGGCCGACGGAACTTCCGCCGCGATCGCCAGAGCAAGGTTGCCGGAGCCGCAGCACATGTCGATCACCATCGGGCCGGGCGCGCGATCGCGAAGAATCGCAAGCGCGCTCTGTCCGAGCAACTCCGTTTCCTGACGCGGCACGAGAACGCCCGGAGCCAGCTCGAGCATCACGCTCATGAAACGATGCAGGCGGGGCGTAGAACGGCCGGCTAGGGCTGCTGCTCTGTGCGGCACGGCGGTTCCTTACGTCATCCGACAGTATTGCATACACAGGACCTATCGCGCTCCGGTAAACGGCTGCTAAAGATATCGCCGCCGATACTGCGCAGCGCACCAACTCGGCCATATAGATGCGGCGTTGGTGCGCGGATATGAAATCGAGCGCATTTCGGTCTTTGAAGTTGCCGATTATAGCTGCCGGACTTGATGTCGGACAGACTCATGCGCACGCCAGCATGCGGTTGAGTACGCTGCAACCGACGGCAACCTCGGTCTGCTGAGCGGCGAACGAACGAGCCAGCAAGCTCTACATACTTCAATTGCGTCTGCCCGGGGAGGCAGTCTGTGGATTCGAGGCGTGGTCTCGGCTAAGCATACCCGATGGACGACAGATCCTGGTTTATGAAATCCAGCATCGATCACGCCAAAGCAGCGCGAGCTGACAAGAACGGTGGAGGTGCTGCTTGAGGAGTTCGACGACGCGCTGAAGGAGGCTCGGCCGACTTCAAAAAGCGTGGGCGCATCCTCAAGATTATACTTTTCGGATCCTATGCGCGTGGCGGCTGGATCGACGAGCCGCATTTTCGGCAGCGGCAGAGCATCACGGGCTTCTTCAACAAGGAGCCTGACAAGGGCATGTCGGCGATCGAGTATTGCCGCACGGCGGCCCTTGGCGGTCGGCAGCGGTCGCGCCGTCGCCGACTTCGGCCGCAGATCGAAATCCCCATAGCCATCGACTGTGCCCCGCGGGTTCCTTCCTCGGGGACTTTCGTACGCCTGCCGGCGCCCGAAACTCTTCACGGAAGCAGAAGGTGCGGTTCTGAAACGAACTGGCCAGAAAAGGGCTCCCCTACCGGAAATCGGCGGCAGTCAAAGTGTAAGAGCTGCGGCGGTCGCGAGAATCGGCTTTGCTGGCAATCTTGTGAATGGATGATCGCAAGGTGTCGAAAGCTGAAAGGCATTTTGTTTCCGACGCCGTTGTCCCCACCAAGGCGATGTCCGATTTTGCCAGCGCCGCGATCTCGACGAAGAAACGCACCTCGAACATGCAGTCATGGCCGGTGAAGCGGACGGCGTTGCGGGCTTCATCGAAACTGCGGCTGGGATTGGGAAAGGAGAGCGTCATGATTGGCCCGCCGCTCTCTCGCGCGGGACAATAGGCGGCGCGGTAATCCACGCCGTGCGACGCTCGGCATTGCGCTGGTTGAGGGGGTCAACATGCGGCGTGTCGCATCGGGGCGGCTGAGGCCGGCCATGGCAACGCCGTCTCCGTGTGCCGGAATTCCCGAGAAGACGTGATAGACGGTCCAGGAACGATCCGCTTCACGCGGCGTCCGTATTGGCGATTTGTGAAGTCGCGTCCCGGCGCGCCACTTTCGTGTTCCCAAATCCGAAGCGCGGCGGCATTGCACTGCCAATCGGTTTCAGTGTTGCGGACAATCGTGACGTTGGCCTTTCCTCATTTAATCGCTTCAGAGGCGAGAACGCCCGAATAGAGCGTTGCGCCATTCGTGTCGGCGATCGTCATGGCGTCCGGCCGCTGTGGCATGTTCAGGGTCCCAGCCAAAAGCCTGGCGATTTCGATCGCATCTTCGAGGTCGGCGGCTTCCGCCGTCTCGCGGCCGAGCACGGCATGCGCATCGTCCGCTTCGCGGGTGCGATAGAATTCGATCACGATCTTCATCGCCGTCCCGTCTCGCCGTGTCAGTTCTTGCCTTTGCCGCGCGGGGCGCTGATGTTGGCGGTAAGCCTGGTCTGGGCACCGAACACGCTTTCAGGCTTAGGCAGTGCCTTTTCCAGCTTCGGCTTCCTGATTTCCCGGCTCGAGCGTTTCTGTCCCTTTGACATGTGCGAACGTCCTTTCAGAGAGTGTTATGATGTCACTGGGCGACGTGGCGACCGGTTCGAGACTGTCCTGGGTCGCCACCCGTTCATGACGTTCGCCGTCGCTGCGGATGCGGTATTGCAGCGAATCTCCCCTCGCAGGGAGCGTGGCCCTGATGCGGTAGATTTCCGCGGTCTGTGGAAACGTGCCAAAGCCGCCCTTCAGCCGGACAGCCTGTCCGACGGCAAACAGATGCGTTGCGGCTTCGCGGCGGATCGGGCGTGGGTTGCGTTGCATCAGGGTTGTGGTTTTCATCATTGTCTCTGGTCCTGCTCCAGTGCGGCTTCAAGCGATGCCGGTTCGATCGGCACCATCTGCTGCGTGGCTCCGACGGCGGAGATCGCCGGCAGGTGAATGAAGGTGGCCACGCGGCGCCATGCGATCAGCGAAGCCCCTTCGAGAGCTTCCTCGTCTTGATCGACGCGATACGCTCCAGGTGGTTGCGGCGTATCGAAGCCAGGCAGCGAAAACGCCGCCCTGAAGCGAACGATTGAAGATGTGGTGCGGCTGGTCATCAGTTGCGGCTTCCCGCGGAAACGCACGACGCCTTTCCGTATCATTCCCACTCGAACCGCCGGAGCGATGCCCGACGCTGCCAGTATATCCGTGGTCAGCGTCGGTTTCATTCCAGGGTTCGAGCGGGACGAAATGTGCGCCGGATCGGCTCATGCACTCGTTTTCGAGAATTGGTGGTGAATCGCAGGACTCTGACACAAAGCCAACTCTACCAAATCAACGAGCTTTACATATGCGCCTCAATTGCGTTGCAAACAAGGTCTCGGCGCCTTTTCTTTTTGGCTTTTAAATAACAAATCGATGTCCGTGAAATTCAAGGCGGCAGAAAGTTTTCCGCCAACGCAAATAAATTCTGCGAGGCTCGAAATTATTTCGTTCGATTGTTTGGGGCATACACGAGAATTAATTCTGGCATTCCTATCTATCGAGTGCCAACGCGTCTATAGAGGAGGGGCGTGGCCGCCTGTGCCGGCCCCCAGAAAGAAAGTTCCCATGAAATTTCGGCCACTCCACGACCGCGTCGTCATTCGTCGCGCCGAAGGCGATATCAAATCCAAGGGCGGGATCATCATCCCCGACACTGCCAAGGAAAAGCCGCAGGAGGGCGAAGTCATCGCTGTCGGCCCTGGCGCACGCGACGAAAACGGCGCGCTTGTTCCGCTCGACGTCAAGGCCGGCGACTTCATCCTGTTCGGCAAATGGTCGGGCACCGAGGTCAAGATCGACGGCGAGGACCTTCTGATCATGAAGGAAGCCGACATTATGGGCGTCATCGACAAGGACGAGACTGGCATCATCGACAAGGGCGAGACCGCTGCAACCGACAAGACCGTGGCCGCCAAGAAAGCTGCCTGACCTTATTTTCTCCGAACGTACTGGATAAAAATCATGTCTGCCAAGGAAATCAAATTCTCCACCGACGCGCGCGACCGCATGCTGCGCGGCGTCGAGATCCTTACCAATGCTGTGAAGGTCACGCTCGGCCCCAAGGGCCGCAACGTCATCATCGACAAGGCCTACGGCGCGCCGCGCATCACCAAGGACGGCGTCACCGTCGCCAAGGAAATCGAGCTTGCCGACAAGTTCGAGAACATGGGCGCCCAGATGGTGCGCGAAGTGGCCTCGAAGACCAACGACCTCGCCGGTGACGGCACCACCACCGCCACGGTGCTGGCCGCCTCGATCCTGCGCGAAGGCGCCAAGCTGGTCGCCGCCGGCATGAATCCCATGGATTTGAAGCGCGGCATCGACCAGGCGGTTTCCGCCGTGGTCAAGGAAATCCAGGCGCGCGCCAAGAAGGTCAAGTCGTCGGCCGAGATCGCACAGGTCGGCACCATCGCCGCCAATGGCGATGCCAGCGTCGGCGAGATGATCGCCAAGGCGATGGACAAGGTTGGTAATGACGGCGTCATCACCGTCGAGGAAGCCAAGACCGCAGAGACCGAACTCGACGTCGTCGAAGGCATGCAGTTCGACCGCGGCTATCTCTCGCCCTATTTCGTCACCAATGCCGACAAGATGCGCGTCGAGCTGGAAGAGCCCTACATCCTCATCCACGAGAAGAAGCTCGGCAATCTGCAGGCGATGCTGCCGATCCTCGAAGCGGTGGTGCAGAGCGGCAGGCCGCTGCTGATCATCTCCGAGGACGTCGAGGGCGAGGCTCTGGCGACGCTGGTCGTCAACAAGCTGCGCGGCGGCCTCAAGGTCGCGGCCGTCAAGGCGCCTGGCTTCGGCGATCGCCGCAAAGCGATGCTGGAAGACATCGCCGTGCTCACGTCGGGCCAGATGATCTCCGAGGACCTCGGCATCAAGCTCGAAAACGTCACCATCGAGATGCTCGGCCGCGCCAAGCGCGTGCTGATCGAGAAGGACACCACCACGATCATCGACGGTGCCGGCACCAAGGCGACCATCCAGGCGCGCGTCGCTCAGATCAAGGGCCAGATCGAGGAGACGACGTCAGACTACGACAAGGAAAAGCTGCAGGAGCGGCTGGCCAAGCTCGCCGGCGGCGTTGCCGTCATCCGCGTCGGCGGCGTCACCGAGTCGGAAGTCAAGGAAAAGAAGGACCGCATCGACGATGCGCTGAACGCCACCCGCGCGGCGGTCGAGGAAGGCATCGTGCCCGGCGGCGGCGTCGCTCTGCTGCGTGCCCGCTCGGCGCTTGGCGGCCTGACCGGCGCCAATGCCGATGTCACGGCCGGCATCACGATCGTGCTGCGGGCGCTCGAAGCGCCGATCCGCCAGATCGCCGAGAATTCCGGCGTCGAAGGCTCAATCGTCGTCGGCAAGCTCACCGACAGCAAGGACCACAATCAGGGTTTTGACGCCCAGAACGAGGTCTATGTCGACATGATCAAGGCAGGCATCGTCGATCCGGCGAAAGTGGTGCGCACCGCACTCCAGGATGCCGGTTCGATCGCAGCCCTTCTGATCACCGCCGAAGCGATGATCACCGACGTTCCGGCCAAGGATGCAGCACCTGCGGGTGGCGGCGGTGGCGGCATGGGCGGCTACTAAAACCCAGGACTTGTCCGATCTGTTGGAGATGTGAATGGCGGCCCCGATCGGGGCCGCCACGATTCTCAAGATGATCATCGCAAAGTTACGCAGTCGCCCGGCTCAGTGCCGGGAGGCAATCATGATCTTGCGGCTTTCGAAGGGGACGCAATCCACGCTAGACTGTCCAGGCGGCCGTCTGGTTGCGGAGCTCGCCGGACTTTGGCAAGCGATCGGACGAACCGCCATTCCCGACACGGAGACACGTTCATGTTTGCGGCCAAGGCCATCGACACCTCAGACAAGCCCACGTTCTACCGCGACCTCGCCACCCAATTGAAGGCGCTGCTCGAGGGTGAGCGCGATTCGATCGCCAACGCCGCCAACACCGCAGCACTCATCTTCCAGATGGTGCCGGACCTCAACTGGGCCGGTTTCTATTTCCTGCAGTCGGACGAGGAAATGGTGCTCGGGCCGTTCCAGGGCAAGCCGGCCTGTGTGCGCATCGCCGTCGGCAAGGGCGTGTGCGGAACGGCGGTCGAACTCGGCACCTCGATGCTGATCAAGGACGTGCATGATTTTCCCGGCCACATCGCCTGCGATGCCGATTCGCGCTCGGAACTGGTGGTGCTGCTCGAGGACGATGAAGGCGTCTTCGGCGTGCTCGATCTCGACAGCCCGCTGCCCGGCCGCTTCGACAAGGCAGACCAGGCCGGCATCGAGACGCTGGCGGCGATCTATGCCGCGGCGAGTTCGTTCGAGGACTGAGCTGCGTCCTACGGCTCGGTCTTCAGCGCGCGATTGAAAGCTGCAATCGTCATGTCGATCAGTTGCGCGTGAATATCACCGCGCGATCGTGCTCCACCGTCATCGCAAACCGGGTCGCCGATCTGTTCGGCCGCAATGATGCCGGCAGCGCCGGGCTTACATTCGCCGAACATGCTGTAGTGGCTCGCATCCGCGATCGTCGCATAGCTCGCCTTTGAAATTGCTTTTGCGATCTCGGATGCGTCGGCGGTCACGGGAATCTTTCCTGGTCGGCCAAGATTGACGATAGCGACCGGAATTTTGATACCGGCAAAGCTTTTGACATCGAAGACATCGGATGGGGCAGGATCGATCGCCATGGCGAAATGAATGCGCTCATCCCGGTTGTCCCGACCGGCGGCCTGCAAATCCATGGCGTGAAGATCGACGCCGCTTTGCCTGACCCAGTCGCAGAGCGAGGCATTGAGCAGGTCCGTATCGCAATAGGCCGCCAGCAATTTCGGATCGATGCGGGCACCGGCTATCGCCAGCGCCGTGTTGCCGCCCATGGAAAGACCGAGGACGCCTACTTTGCCTTGTTCGAGGTGCCCTGCGAAGAAAGCGTCCTTCGCCGTCGCGGTCAGGGCAGCCGTGAGATCGGCGGGCCGCAACCAGAGTTTCATCGTCTCGGCGGCGGATCTGTTTTTCCCCGTATTTCCCGGGTGTGTGGGAGCGGCGACGACGAATCCCTGCCTGGCCAGAGGCGTTGCAATCCAGCTCAGGGCGTGTGGGGTTCCCGCCAGGCCAGCGCCATGCGAAAGCAGGATAAGCGGGAATTTTCCGCCAGCGATAGGCGCATCGCGCATGGCGGCCGTTCCGGCGAAAAGCGCGGTGTCGCCTGATATAACCATCTCGCCGCCCGGTTGCGCGGGATACCAGACCGTCACATCGAGATCGATGCCGCGCTCCTTGGATGGGGCAGGGAACTGACGAACGCCGACATTGTCGCCGGCGTCTGCGGGGTGTTGCATGAGCGCCGTGGAAACAGCGACGGCGCAGAGCATAGTCCAGAATTTCATTGAAATCTCCGTTGTCGAACGCGCCCTATAGGTGGCAAGGCCGGAGGCTACAGCGTCCGGGCAAGCTGGCGGTCATGTTCGATTGCAGTGTTAGCGACCCAATGTCAGCGGATCGGAGCGAAGTCCGCGACCTTGATCGCGATCAAGGACGTGCTTTATCGCGATTGAGTACCGTTCAGTGCGGAACGGCGCTGCCGATTTCAGCCGCCCGCCGGTTCGCAAGCGAGGGCGCCGCGTCAGGCGCGTTCCGGTCCCGCCAGGCGAGCGGGGTCATATCGGTGACGCGGCGGAATTCGCGGTTGAAGTTCGACTTGGTCTGGAAGCCGACCGCAAACATGATCTCCGTCACGGACTGATCGGTCTCGCTCAGCAGCCGGCAGGCCTCGGTGATGCGGTGTCCGTTGACATATTGCGAGACGTTCCTGGCCGTGGCCCGGTTGATCGCCATTGAGATCTGCCGTGCTGGAATTCCGGCGCGCCGGGCAAGCCGGTTGAGGTTGAGATTGGCGTCGCGATATAGTTTTTTCTCCTGCATCAACTCGTTGACCCTGGCGATCGCATCGGCGTTCTCGCCGGCGTCGGGTGGGGACGGAGTCTCGACGGGCTCGGCGGCATTGAGCGGGACATGGCTTTGGCTGGCCGCAGCCGCCGCCATGCCGACAATGACGAGCATGAAAAGATTGCCGATGCCGATCACGGTTGCCGCGCGAGCGCCATGTCCCGACGCCAGATCGAAGGACACCAGCATGTCGACGGCTCCCGACAGGCACAGCGTAGCTGCCGCGAAAAGGATGGCCCTGTAGACCGGGACCGCGCCGTCGAAGGGCGCAAGGCGAAGCCCGTCGGCGCCGGAGCGAAGCAGCCAGAGAATGGCGGCGGCGTAGGTGAAATCGATTGATGTCAGCGCCACGTCGATCGCCTCGCGCCAAAAGATTATCAGCATGATGATGATGACCGCGGGTGTCGCGTGGAGCCCCAGCAGGGCCGGCCACCGGCGGTCGCTGGTGCGAACCAGGCTCGATACGCCGGCGTAGAGCAGAGACGGCATGATCGCGGCGGATACGGGGGCGATATAGCCGACTTCGCTGATGCCATAGCCCCAGCGCAGTCCGGTGAGCACCGATTGCAACGCTGCAACAAGGATCAGGGCGAGAAACGGCAGGTTCGGTGCTGCCTCATCCTGGCGGCTGGCGACGACCCAAAGCAGGATGAACAGCGACAGGGCGACGACGAAGGGTAAGGGAACAAACGGCATGGATCGGGTGCGGGCTCGCGTGTTGATGCGCGGCAGACCGTAGCCGATGTGATTTGATTCCCAAACTCGCTTGTGCCGTCTGCGTGCCGGCGATCAAGCTCAGGCGAACTTCACCAGCATCAGGCTGAAGCAGCCGATGAACAGGAAGGCCGAGAAGGCGAGCGCCAGCGGGCGCAGGCCGCGCGAGCGCAACTGAGAGATGTCGGCCTGCAGGCCCATGGCGGCCAGGCCCATGGTCAGCATGATGGTGGTGGCGAGCGCCATTGCCGATTTCACCTCGGTGGGCACCGTGACCAAGCTGTTCAACGCCACGACAGCGACGAAGGCGGCGACGAACCACGGCATGGGCGGCCGCGCCGCCACCTCACTGCTGCTCCTGCCGCGCGCCATCAGGCCGAGCGCGACGACCATCGGCGCCAGCATGGCAACGCGGGTCAGCTTGGCGACGGTGGCGATCTCGCCGGACTGGGTGCCGTTCTGAAAGCCGGCGCCGATGACTTGCGCCACCTCGTGGATCGAGGCGCCGGCCCACAGGCCGAAAGCGTGCTGGTCGAGGCCGAGCATGGGCGCCATGAGCGGGAAGCCGAGCATGGCGACGGTGCCGAACAAGGTGATCGAGGCGACGGCGTAGGTGACGTCCTCGTCGCGCGCATCGGTGACGATGTTGGTGGCGACGATGGCCGAAGCGCCGCAGATCGAGGTGCCGGCGGCGATCAACTGCGCCAGCTTGGCGTCGACGCCGATCAGCCGGCCAAGCGTGATGGTGAAAACGAAGGTGGCGCCAAGCGTCGCCGCGACAATGCCGACGCCGCCAGCGCCGATCGAGACCACCTGGCCGAGCGTCAGCTGGAAGCCGAGCAGCACGATGGCGAAGCGCAACAGGCGCTTTTGCGAGAATGCGATACCGGCTTTGGCGTGCACGGGCGTGCCGAGCACGTTGGAGTAGATCATGCCGGCGACGACGGCGAGGATCATTGGACTGAACAGCGCGAAGCCGGAAACATTGCGCGCCGAGAAGGCGACGGCAGTGATCATCGTGACCAGCACGATGCCGGGGACGCTGCCATTCCAGCTAAGGGATTTTCGCCCTTGCGCGACATCGGCAGGAAACGCGCTTTTTGGAATATCGTTCGCGAAGTGGGAAACGGAAGACAATGCAATGCTCCAGGCGAGTATGCCGGGAG
>NZ_RZQE01000146.1:0-12396 GCF_004022955.1 Mesorhizobium sp. M7A.F.Ca.US.002.01.1.1
CCGACAGGGCTTTCAAGCCCGCCGATGAGGTGAGCCTCAAGGACGCCTTCCGGGACAATTATGCGCGCTTCTTCGGCCGTGCCATTGATGGCCTCGACGGATTGGAAATCGAGATCGTCACCTGGTCGGTCAAGGCGCAGGACGTGCGGCCGGCGCCCGCAAGGCACGAGATCACCATGGGGACCAGGACCGTCGCCGCTTCGCAAACGCGCGAGGTTTTCGATCCGGCGACCGGAACCGTCCAGGTTTCAGCCATCATCGAACGCGCCGACCTTTCGCCAGGGGATCGCATCAGCGGTCCGGCGGTGATCGTCGAGCGTGAGACGTCGACGGTCGTCACCACTCTCTTCGATGCCGCGCTACAGAGCGACGGGTCGATCCTCCTGATCCGCAAAGGGGTCCAGGCATGAGCGACATCTTGGAAATCCGCATGCAGGTGATGTGGAATCGCCTGATTTCGGTGGTCGAGGAGCAGGCGCTGACCCTGTTGCGTACGGCCTTCTCCACGTCGGTGCGTGAATCGGGCGACCTGTCGGCCGGCGTGTTCAATCCGCGCGGCGAGATGCTGGCGCAGGCCGTGACCGGTACGCCCGGGCATGTGAACACCATGGCCGAGGCCGTGCTGCAGTTCATGAACGAGATCCCGCGCGAGGAGATGTACGAGGGCGACACCTATGTCACCAACGATCCCTGGAAAGGCACCGGCCATCTCCATGACATCACCATGGTCTCGCCCTCGTTCCTGAACGGCGAACTGGTGGCATTCTTCGCCTGCACCGCGCACGTGGTCGATGTTGGCGGACGTGGCTTCGGCGCCGACGGCAAGTCAGTCTACGAGGAAGGAATCCAGATCCCGATCATGAAGTTCGCCGAGCGCGGCAAGGTGAACCTCGATCTGGTGAAGATCCTGCGCGCCAATGTGCGCGAGCCGAACCAGGTCGTCGGCGACTTCTATTCGCTGGCCGCCTGCAACGAGGTCGGCCATCGCCGCCTGGTCGACATGATGAAGGAGATCGGCCTGGCATCGCTGGACAGGCTGGGAGAGTTCATCTTCACGCGCACGCATGACGCGACGCTGGAGCGCATCAAGGCGCTGCCGAAAGGCACCTGGTCGAACGAGTTGGTGACCGACGGCTACGATACGCCGGTCAAGCTGGTGGCAGCTGTCTCGATTGAGGACGACCATTTGAATGTCGATTTCTCCGGCACCGATCCGACAAGCCGATGGGGCATCAACGTTCCGATCATCTACAGCAAGGCCTATGCCTGCTACGCCCTGAAATGCGTCGTGGCGCCGGAGATCCCGAACAATGCGGCCTCGCTTGCTCTGTTCACTATATCGTCGCCGACCAACATCCTGAACGCCCCGCGGCCGGCGCCGGTCTCCCTGCGGCACGTCATCGGCCATATGGTGCCCGATCTGGTGCTGGGCGCGCTGGCCAAGGCGCTGCCGGGCCAGATCCTTGCCGAAGGGGCGGCGGCACTGTGGAACATCCACATCTCGGTCAGGCCGGTCGCCGGGAGCGATGGACGCCGCGCCGAGGTGCTGATGTTCAATTCCGGCGGCATGGGGGCCCGCCCGACGTTGGACGGGCTGTCCGCCACCGCCTTTCCGTCCGGTGTCCATACCATGCCGATCGAGGCGACCGAGCACACCGGGCCGATCGTCATCTGGCGCAAGGAACTGCGTCCCGATTCCGGCGGCGACGGGGAATTTCGCGGCGGCCTCGGCCAGATCCTCGAAATCGCGGCCACTGAAGGCCACGAGTTCGATTTTTCCGCCATGTTCGACCGGGTCAGGCATCCGGCCAAGGGACGCGATGGCGGCAAGGACGGGATAGCCGGCATCGTCAGGCTCGACGATGGCACGCTGATGCGCCCGAAGGGCTGGCAGCACGTTCCGGCAGGGCGTCGTCTGGTGCTGGAACTTCCTGGCGGTGGCGGCTATGGCGATCCCTCCAGGCGCAGTACGGAGGCGCGGGCACAGGACGTGTCCAGGGGCTATATTTCGGAGAAAAGCCGATGAGCTACATTTCCTCGCGCCTGTCCGTGGTCAAGCCGTCGGCTTCGATGGCCGCCTCGCAGGCGGCCAAGGCGCTACGGGCCAAAGGCGTCGACGTCATCGACCTTGGCCTTGGCGAACCTGATTTTCCGACGCCTGCCCACATCATCGAAGCGGCCTATGCAGCCGCCAAAGCGGGCCAGACCCTCTACACCGCCGCAGCCGGCTCACCGGAAGTGCGCGAGGCCGTGGCCGGGAAGTTCAGGCGCGAGAACGGACTGGACTACACGGCCGACGACATCGTCGTGGCCAACGGCGCCAAGCAGATCATCTTCAACGCGCTGATGGCGACGCTGGAACCCGGCGACGAGGCCATCCTGCCCGCGCCCTATTTCGTCTCCTATCCTGAGATGGTGAAGCTGCTAGGCGGCACGCCCGTCACGGTCGAATGCAGGGAAAGCGGCGGCTTCAGGCTGACGCCCGAACTCTTGGAAAAGGCGATCGGGCCGAGAACCAAGTGGCTGTTCCTGAACATGCCCGGCAATCCATCCGGAGCGGTCTACTCGGCCGACGATCTCAAGGCGCTTGGCGCTGTCCTTGCCAGGCATCCGCAGGTGCTCATCCTGTCGGACGAGATCTATGAGCACATCATCTTCGATAACCGCGAATTCGTATCCTTCGGCAAGGCCTGCCCTGACCTCAAGGACCGAAGCCTCATCGTCAACGGCGTGGCCAAGGCCTATGCGATGACCGGCTGGCGTGTCGGTTATGCAGCCGGCCCGGCACCACTCGTCAAGGCGATGTCGATCATCCAGAGCCAGTCGGTCACTTCGGTCTGCTCGATTGCCCAGGCGGCGACGGTCGCCGCACTGAATGGCCCGCAGGACGAGGTGGCTCGTTTCCGCGATGCATTCGAGGCGCGCAGGAACCTGGTCGTCGATGGCATAAGGCGCATCAACGGCCTGACGCTGCCGCCGCCGGAAGGAGCTTTCTATGCCTATATCGGTTGCGCCAGCCTGATCGGCCGCAGGACCCCAAAAGGCGTCATGCTGGAGGACGATACGGCGGTGGCGACCTATCTTCTGAACGAAGGCCGCGTGGCCTCGGTGCCGGGCACTGCCTACGGACTTTCACCTTATTTTCGTATCTCCACCGCCACCAGCGAGGAGGTGCTTGCCGAGGCGATCGCGCGGATCAACGCCGCCGTCGCGCAAGTGGAGTAGACCATGCCGCATTACGAACGCATCCTGATCACCGGCGCCGCCGGCCGGCTTGGCTCGGAACTGCGAAAGGGGCTGGTGCCGCTGGCAAAAACGATCCGCCTGGCGGGTCGCGAACCGTTCGGCGATCTTGCTCCTCACGAGGAAGAAGCGGTCTTCGATCTCGCCGACATGGAGGCGACAATCGCGGCCACCAAGGACTGCGACGCGATCGTGCATTTCGGCGGTGCGCCGCTTGAATGCGAATGGCAAACGATCCTGGATTCCAGCATTCGCGGATCCTACCACATCTACGAAGGCGCCCGGAAACACGGCGTGAAGCGGATTATCTATGCTTCCTCGGTGCATGCCATCGGCTATCATGAAGTCGAAGCCCATATCGGCGTCGATGCGCCGGTGCGCCCCGACAGCCTCTACGGCGTGTCGAAGAATTTCGTCGAAAGCCTGAGCCGGCTCTACTGGGACAAGTTCGGCATTGAGACGGCTTGCCTGCGTATCTTCTCGTCCTTTCCCGAACCGGCCGACCGACGCATGCTGTGGTCGTATCTTTCCTTCGCCGACTGCGTGCGTCTGGTCGAAGCAGCACTGACGGCGCCGCGCGTCGGGCACACAATCTCGTTCGGCATATCCGACAACAAGCTGAAAATGGTCGACAACAGCGGCGCCAACCATCTGGGGTTCATCCCGCAAGACAGCGCCGAGCCATTCCGCGCAGCGGTCGAGGCGAAGACGCAGATTCCGGATCCCAAGGCGCCATCGGTGAAGTATCTGGGCGGGTGGTTCTGCGAGCTTGGCCATCCGGACGACAAGCGGGCGTAACTATCAAAAAACCAATCCGCTAGATGGCGAAGACGAAACATCCACCAACACCCCTACGGCTCCCTGCAATTCACGGCGACAGCCGAATAATGATCATGAAGCGCTTCCGGGACGTTCAGGCCAGGGCGACACCGGCGATCGTGCAAGACCGTAGGCTCCGGCGATCACCCCCATGCCTCCGGTGTGCTTCTGGGGTTCGGTGACGTCTGCCATGTAGGCTTCCGCGATCACCTGTACTGATGCAGGATCGTCTCGGCCGCAATGAAGCCCCAGGTCAGGTTCGGGCCGAGCGTGGTGCCGGCCCCTACGGCGCGCGTGCCGATGGGGTTGGCCATCGCAAGCCCTGCCGCATAAAGGCCGGGAATGATCGAGCCGTCCGGTCTCAACACCTGCGCCCGCTCGTTGGTCCGGGCCCCGCCCTTGGTGCCGAGGATCGAGCGATTGATCGTCATGCCGACGTAGGGCGCCTTGTCGATCGGCTTCAGCCGGTTCTCGGGGCCATGCGCCTTGTATGCCTCCCAACCATTATCGCCGCGGTGGAAGTCCGCATCGTGCCCGTTCTCGCAAAAGCCGTTCCAGCGCGCGATCGTCTCCTCCAGCGCCGCCGCCGGCAACCCGAGCTTGGCGGCAAGGCCAGCGATGGTATCGGCCTTCTTGATCCAGTCGCGCTCGTAGGAGGCATACCAGCGGAAAGGCAGCGAGGTTTTGAGGAAACGATTATCGCCAACGAGATAGCAGGGCAGATGGACGGGCTCGCCATCCGGTCCGCGCGCATCGATCGCCTCGCCGATGTTGAAGGCGTTTTCGCTGACAAAGCGCTTTCCCTCGCGATCGACCACGATCGAATGCGGCTCGGCCTGGAAGGTCATCGGCAAGCCGTGCGACTGTCCCTGGTAGCGCGTCGGCAGGCAGGGATAGACGTTCGCCTGATCCATGCGGTCCAATTGCGCGCCGACGGAAGCCGCAAGCTTCTGGCCGTCGCCCTCATTGCCGCGCGGGCTGCCGATCCGGTCGAAGGCGCCGGGGAAGTGGCGTGCGCGCATCTCGGCGTCCCATTCGAAGCCGCCGGTTGCGATGACGACGCCGCGGCGCGCGACGATCTTCGTGCGCCGGCCCTTGCTCTCCACCTCCGCGCCGGCGATGCGTGAGTCCGGATCCTGAAGCAGGGTGACGGCGCGCGTTCCCGGCTGAAAGGTGACGCCGGCATCGAGGCAGCCCTTGATCAGCCCGGTCATCAGTGCCGTGCCCTGGCCGCCGGAATTCGTCAGCCATCGCCATAGAAGCTTCGGCCAGACCTTGAACCCGGCGCGGATGGGATGGTGATAGAGATCGAGGTCGACGATCTCCTGGTAGGTAAAGCTGTGCGGCAAGGTGGAGCGGCGCAGACTCCGCGCAAACTTGCCGAGGAGACGGCGGCTGAGCGGCCTCGGCGAGAGCATGCGGCCATAGAGTTTCCCGCCCGGCGCTTCGGCAAAGGGATCGGGCTCGTTGATCAAGCGAAAATCGAGCGGCGTGTTGACGGACAGAAAGTGCAGCATGTCCGGCGCGGCCTTGGCGAAAGCGCCCCAGAGCGCATCTTCCTTCTGCTCCCATCCTTCGGGCGCGACCGCACGCAGATAGGCGAGCGCATCCTCGCGGCTGTCGGCGATGCCGGCTTCGGCCGCGACATGGTTGGCGGGTATCCAGACCCCGGCACCGGACATGGCCGAGGTGCCGCCCAACCATTCGCTCTTTTCGATGACGAGCACCCTGAGGCCACCCTTGGCGGCCCGCAGCGCTGCCGAGCAGGCCGCCGATCCCGAACCGATCACCAGAACATCGTACTCGCCCATCGGCATTCCCCTGCCATCATCGACACAGCACTATATAGAGGCACGAAATTTAATCTGTCTACTATTGTGTCGACACTTTTTGCGCTGTACCCTCTCCAGGTCAGCAACGCGCCCGAACGACCTTCGCAGCTCCATTCGACAGGCAGAGCCATGGACGACACCAACCTTCCACCCGCGCCCTCTGGCATCCATGTTTCCGGAACCGAAACGCGCGAAAGCTACTGGCAGCCGGTTCCCGCAAACGGCCATATCGACGTGGCGCTCGCGCCGCACATCGTCGGCATGGAGCACCCCTTCGCGCTGGGCACGCAGTCGGTAGCGCCCGGCGGCTATGTGCGCGAACACACGCATGACCGCAACGAAGAGACGGTCTATGTCATCGAAGGCCATGGCCGCGCCGTCATCGACGGCAAGGAATATCCGCTGGAACCGGACAGCGTGGTGTTCCTGCCGAAGAATGTCCGACACATGTTCATCAACGACGGCGACACGCGCCTGCGCTGGATCTGGTTGATCGTGCCGAACGGGCTCGAGGATTTCTTTCGCCTGATCGGCAAGCCGCGCAAGCCAGGTGACCGTGTGCCGTCCAATTTCCCGCGCCCCGAAAACGTCCTGGAAATCGAGCGCAAGACGGTGTTCGGGGCAGACCTCGCCGACAAGTTCGATCCCCTGAAGCAGAATCCCTGAAGAAGCCTCGGATGGTGACGCTCGGCCTCATCGGCTTCGGCACGATCGCGCGCGAGATCGTCTCAGCTTTCCCAGTGGACTCGGTTTGCTGGGTGGCGCTGATGCGCGAAGGTACCCGCCGCGACTTGCCGGCGAATGTCAGCACTGTCACGCAGCTTGACGCGCTGATCGGTCCGCGCCCCCGGGCGGTGGTGGAGGCGGCAAGCCAGGAGGCGGTGGCCGCTTATGTGCCCGCGCTTCTCGACGCCGGCATCCCGACCATCATCGCTTCGATCGGTGCGTTCGCCGATCCGATCCTTGCCGCGAGGCTGACCGATGCTTCACGCAACGGCGGCGCACGCTTGGTCCTGCCGTCAGGCGCGTTGGGCGGCCTCGACTACCTCAGGGCGATAGCCGCGCTTCCCGAAGCGCGAGTGCGCTACACCTCGCGCAAGCCGCCGGCAGCCTGGATAACCGAGCTTGCCACCCTTGGCCTGTCAGCCGAGGACGACGCGGTATCCCTCTTCGAAGGCACGCCCGCGCAAGCGGCAAAGCTCTATCCGAAAAACCTCAACGCCGCCTTCGCGGTGGCGCTCGCTGCAGGTATCGACAAGGTCACCGTAAGCGTGGTTGCCGATCCGAAGGCTGCCGGCAACACACATGAAATCGAGGTCGAGAGCACCGCCGGCACGGCTTCCTTCCGCCTCGTCAACACGCCCTCAGCCAGCAATCCGAAGACCTCGATGCTCACGGCGCACAGTCTCGTCGCGGCGCTCGGCGAGCTGCTCGACAGGGAGGGCCTCAGCTGATGCCCTTCTTCACCGCCGCCGATGGCTGCCGCATCCACTACCAGACATCGGGAATCGCCGGCCCGCGCCTCATCCTCATCCCCGGACTTGGCGGTGACGGAAGGTTCTGGGCCGGCGTGGTACGCCTTCTCGAGGCCGACCATCGCGTCATCGTCACCGACCATCGCGGCGCCGGTCGCAGCGATCGCCCCGAACGCCCCTATTCCATTCCCCTGATCGCCAGCGACATTGCCGGCCTGCTGGCGCAGACGGGCGGTCCCGCCCATATTGTCGGGCATTCCACTGGTGGCGCCATCGCGCAGGTGCTGGCGCTCGATCATTCGGAACTTGGCCTGAGCTTCACGATCAGCAGTTCCTGGGCGCGAGCCGACAGCCGTTTCCGCACGCTCTTCAGCGCTCGCGCCGAACTGCTGGAGGCCGGCCTGGCCGAGACCTATCAGCGCCTCGGCCATGTGCTCTGCCACGAACCGTCCTACCTCGAAACGCATGCCGGGGAACTCGACGCAGCCGTCGCCGCCGCCCCTGGCACCCTGGCGCCGCTGACAGTCAGTGCTGCGCGCGTTCGCATGTTGCTCGACCATGATCGCCTCGCCGATCTGCCGCGCATCGACGCCCCGGTTCAAGTGATTGCGGCCACCGGCGATATCCTGACGCCATCAGCCCTTTCAGAGGCGATCGCCGCTTCGATACCGGATGCCCGGTTTGTTTTAGTTCCTGGTGCGCATTTTCATCCCCTCGCCGACCCCCAAGGTTTTGCCGCCATCATTCGCCATTTCATTGCCAAGGCCGACAGCTGGTATCATGACCGCTGAAATCGCTCCCGCCCTCCTCGACCTGCGCCTCAAGCCTGGCGTCGATCTCCTCGCCGAAGGGCGCGCCATGGCGCGCGAGTGGCGCCTCGGCGGCTGCCGCTTCCTTACCGAGACTGGGATGTCGTCCGAAGCCGCATGGAAGCGCAAGGCAGCGGCCGAAAAGCGAGTCATGCAGCACGCCCATATCGGCTTCAGAAGCGTCGACCGCACCGTGGCCGCGATCGGCGAGGTGCATGAGCAATGCCGCAAGGCAGGGGTAACGGTCGACCGTTTCGGCATCACACTCGACTGGTCGATGGGATATCCCCAAGCCATGCGTGCAAAGGCTGCGCGCGGTACCGGCATCGTGCTCACCGGCCCAGAGGATTTCGCCCGCATCACCAACGCCGCGCCCGCTGCCGCGCATTTCGGCGACTTCATGCTCGGCCTGCCGGGTGCTGTGGAAAACACCCGCGCCGCCATCGCCGCCGGTGCAACGGCCATCGGCAATCTGGGGCAGTATTTCACCTTCCGGCTGCCCTACTGGGACGATGATGTGGCGACCACCGAAGCGACCGTCACCGCCCTCGGCCTGATCGCGGCCCAGGATGCCGAAATCCTTGTCCATTCCAATCTCGACGACGGCTTCGCCGGACTGTTCATCGACATGGCCTGCGCGCTCGGCATGGTGCTCGTCGAAAAGCACATCGTCGAGGATCTGATCGGCGCGCGGCTCGGCCATTGCTACGGCCACCACTTCAGCGATCCACTGTCGCGCGCTGCCTTCCATGCCGCGCTGGTGCGGGTCAGCGATACGCCGGGCACCATGATCTTCGGCAACACCGTTTCCTACCAGTCGACCCCGGCAGGCAATTACGCAACCCTGGCGAGTTATCTCCTGGCCGACATACTGGCTGTCGGGCGATGGCCCTCCGGCCATGCGATCAATCCGGTACCGGTAACCGAGAACCAGCGCATTCCCGATGTCGACGAGATCATCGACGCACAAACCTTCGCGCACCGGCTCACGCTGCACGCCCCCTTCTACGACCCCGTCTTCGACTGGGCCAGGGTGGAGGCGATGGCCGATGTGCTGGTCGAAGGCGGGCGTCGCTTTGCCGGTGCCGTCATGAAAGGGCTGGCCGAGCGCGGGGTGGATACCGAAGACCCGGCCGCGCTGATGTTCGCCATCCGCCGCATGGGGCCGAAGCGCATGGAGGCGCTGTTCGGCCCGGGCGCGGACGGCATCCGCGGACGCACGCCGCTGATCCATGCCGAATGGGCGCGCGAGCTCAACCACAAGGCCGTCGCCTGGGTCGCGACGCAAAAGCCGCTGGAAAGCCCTAGACCCCTGACCGTCTGCATCGGCACGACCGACGTGCATGAGCACGGAAAATATCTCGTCGAACAGGCGCTTGAAGGCCTGGGCATCGTCATCGCCGATGCCGGTGTGGCCGTCGACCCGGAAACACTCGTCGCCCGCGCCGCCGAAACCGGGGCCGATGCGATCGCCGTCAGCACTTACAATGGCGTGGCGCTGCGTTATGCACAGGCGGTGAAAGCAGCGATGGCGGCACGCGGACTTGCCTTGCCGGTGCTCATCGGCGGACGATTGAACGAAGTGCCCAAGGAGTCCAATTCGGGCCTGCCGGTCGACGTGACCAAGGATATAGCAGACCTAGGCTGCCTGCCCTGCGCCGACCTCGACGAGATGCTGCGTGCCCTGCGTTCCATCCGGCCCGTTGCCTGAAACGGGCAGGCTTCGTCTTACGCAACGACAGGGGCGTGCCTTACCAGGCGGTCATGCCGCCGTCGACCGTCAGGATCGAGCCGGTGGCGAAAGAGGATTCGTCACTGGCGAGCCACAGGATTGCATTTGCGATTTCAACCGGCTGCGCGACGCGATTCATCGGTGAGCGCGCGTTCAATGCCGCGACAAACCCCTGAGGATCGGGATGGGTTTCCAGCATGGTTTCGAAATAGCTCGACCAGGTCACACCCGGTGCCACGGCGTTGACGCGGATCTTGTCCGCAACATGGTCAAGCGCCATGGCACGCGTCAGCGCCGCGACGCCGCCCTTGGAGGCGACATAGGCCGCCCGATCGGCAAGTCCGACATGGGCCACGTTGGAAGCGGTGTTCACGATCACCCCGCCGCCGCCCGCGGCCATGACGGGAATGACATATTTGGAGCAGAGAAAGACGCCCTTGAGGTTCACGGCCATGAGCGCGTCCCAATCCGCCGCCGCGGTGGTGACAACCGAACCGCGTATGCCGTAACCGGCATTGTTGACCAGAATGTCCACCCGCCGAAGGCCTCTTGCGCGCGGCGCACCATCGTCGCCACGGAGACTTCGTCCGAGACGTCCGCCTCCCAGGCCAGCGCTCCGGTCCTGCCGGCCACCTCGCCGGCCCGCGCGCCGTCGCGATCGACGACCAGAACGCGCGCGCCCTCCTTCGCAAACAGTTCCGTGACGGCCGCGCCGATACCGGCGCTGGCTCCGGTGACGATGGCCGCCTTGCCCTCCA
The DNA here is from genome assembly GCF_004022955.1 of Mesorhizobium sp. M7A.F.Ca.US.002.01.1.1. Classification (NCBI taxonomy): domain Bacteria; kingdom Pseudomonadati; phylum Pseudomonadota; class Alphaproteobacteria; order Hyphomicrobiales; family Phyllobacteriaceae; genus Mesorhizobium; species Mesorhizobium sp. M7A.F.Ca.US.002.01.1.1. The sequence continues at coordinate 10,669 of NZ_RZQE01000146.1, forward strand.
AACGCATGATCGATCCCCTTTTCACAAACTTGTTTTGCCCTATCTTGCAGAAGCGCTTGCAAAGTGTCGACACTTTTGTATTTAATTTCGGCACGAACTCGGGGATATCGGTGAAAAACACTCCTTCCGTCGAACAACATCTGGAAATCTATCGCCGGATGCTGCTGGTGCGGCATCTCGAAGAGGGCCTTGGGGCGCTTCACAAGGAAGGACGCACGCGCGGTCCGATCCATCGCTGCGATGGCCAGGAAGCCGTCGGCGTCGCCGCGACCGCCGTGCTGGAGGCCGGCGACAAGGTCGCCACCACCCATCGTGGCCACGCGGTCTATATCGGCAAGGGCATGGCCGTACACCCGGTGGTGGCCGAGATCTTCGGGCGGGCCACCGGTGCCTGCGGCGGGCGCGCCGGCCACATGCTTGTGGCCGATGCCGAAAAGGGCGTGATCGGCGGCAATGCCATTGTCGGCGCAGGCATTCCAGCCGCCACCGGCATGGCGCTGTCGATGCAGATCCTCGGCACCGGCAATGTCGCCATGTGCGTCTTTGGCGACGGCGCCGCGCAAACCGGCATCTGCCACGAAGCCATGAACATGGCGGGGCTGTGGAAATTGCCGGTCGTCTTCGTGCTCGAACACAACCAGTTCGGCCTGACCGTTCCCTCAGAAGTCCAGTCGCCGGTCGAGGACCTGTCGATCCGCGCCGCCGGCTACGCGATGCCGGCCGAGATCGTCGACGGCAATGACGCGGTGGCTGTCTACCGCGCCGTGTCGGCCATGGTCGAGCGCGCCAGGCGCGGCGAAGGCCCCGGCATGGTCGAATGCAAGACCTACCGCGTCGAAGGTTTCTCCACTTCCGACATGGGCGGCTATCAGAAGCCGGAGGATATTGCGGCCTGGAAGGAACGTGACCCGTTGCTCGTCTCGCGCAAGGCGCTTTTGGGCGACGTCGGCGAGGCGAAACTCGCGGCAATCGAGGTGGCGGCCAGAGCTGAGGTCGACGAGGCATTCGCGGCGGCCCTCTCCGACCCGATGCCCGAATTCTCGCTCGACGAAGCCTGCAACCCCTACAGCGAGGCACACTGACATGGCCATGATGCGGTATGCCGAAGCGCTCAATGCGGCACTGCGCGAAGAGATGCAGGCCGACCCCTCCGTCTTCGTCTTTGGCGAGGACATCGGACGCTATGGCGGCGTCTTCAAGGTGACGAAAGGGCTGATGGAGGAATTCGGCGAAACGCGGGTGCGCGACACGCCGATCTCCGAACAGGCGCTGACCGCCATGGCCGTGACCGCCGCGATGACCGGCACGCGGCCGGTGCTGGAAATCATGTATGCGGATTTCGTGCCGCTGACGCTCGATGCGCTGGTCAACCAGGCATCGATCTACAATTACATCTGGAACGGCCAGGTCAAGATGCCGTTCGTGCTGCGTACGCAGGGCGGCGGCGGCGCCGGCGCCGGCGCGCAGCACTCCAAGTCGCTCGATTCCATGCTTGCCCACATACCCGGCATCAAGGTCGTTGCTCCTTCGACGCCCGCCGACGCCAAGGGCATGCTGAAGGCCGCGATCCGCGACGACCAGCCGGTGGTCTTCCTCGAGCACAAGCTGCTCTACAACACCCGCGGCGAGGTGCCGGAAGGCGATGTGACCGTGCCGCTCGGCAAGGCGGCAACCCTGCGCGAAGGCAGCGATATCTCGATATTCGCCACCTCCAAGATGGTGGTCGAG
>NZ_RZQE01000147.1:0-12383 GCF_004022955.1 Mesorhizobium sp. M7A.F.Ca.US.002.01.1.1
GTGCATATCGGCGCCTCGCCCGTCGGCGAAAGCTATCTGCGCGGCGACAAGATCATCGCGGCGGCCCTGGCAACGGGTGCGCAAGCCATTCATCCCGGCTACGGCTTCCTGTCGGAAAATCCCGATTTCGTCGACCAGGTGACAGCGGCGGGGCTTATTTTCATCGGCCCATCCGCGGCCTCTATCCGTGCCATGGGGCTGAAGGACGCCGCCAAGCGGCTGATGGACAAGGCCGGCGTGCCGGTCGTGCCGGGCTATCATGGCGAGGCGCAGGAGATCGTGCTGCTTGCCTCCAAGGCGCGCGAGATCGGCTATCCAGTGCTGATCAAGGCGCGCGCCGGCGGCGGCGGCAAAGGCATGCGCCGGGTCGAGCATCCCGATGAGTTTTCCGAGGCGTTGTCCAGCGCACGGCGCGAGGCGAAAGCCGCGTTCGGCGACGACCGTGTGCTGGTCGAAAAATATGTCGACAAGCCGCGCCATATCGAAGTGCAGGTCTTCGGCGACAATTTGGGCAATGTCGTGCATCTCTACGAGCGCGACTGCTCGGCGCAGCGCCGCCACCAGAAGGTGATCGAGGAATCGCCGGCGCCCGGCATGACGCCCGCTTTGCGCAAGGCGATGACGGAGGCGGCGGTGAAGGCCGCCAAGGCGATCAATTATTCAGGCGCCGGTACCATCGAGTTCATCGTCGATGCCTCGCAGGGCCTGAAGGCCGACCGCTTCTGGTTCATGGAGATGAACACCCGTCTGCAGGTCGAGCACCCGGTCACCGAAATGGTCACCGGCACCGACCTGGTCGAGTGGCAGTTGCGGGTCGCGTCAGGCGAAAAGCTGCCCAAGACGCAAAGCGAGATCGCGCTCGTCGGCCATGCCTTCGAGGCGCGCATCTATGCCGAGGACGCGGCAAAAGGGTTCCTGCCGGCGACCGGTACGCTGCATCATCTGAAATTTCCGGATGCGGCCCCGCAAGGCGCCACGATGCGCATCGAGACTGGCGTGCGAGCGGGTGACGCCATCTCGCCCTATTACGACCCGATGATTGCCAAGCTGGTCGTCCACGCAACGGACAGGCAGGCGGCTCTCGAAGCTCTCGGTGCAGTGCTGTCGCGAACCGAGGTCGCCGGCTCGACCGTCAACACCGCCTTTCTTGCCGCTCTCGCCGCCGATCCGGATTTCGCCGCAGGCGATGTCGACACCAGCCTGATCGCCAGGCACCAGACGGCGCTGATCGAGGTCGCGCCGCCGACTGGCGAAACCATCGCTGCCGCGGCCGTTGCGGCCTCCGGCGCCGGAGCATCGCCGTCACCCAACGATCCGTGGTCGTCGCTTGCCGGTTATGCGCATTTCCACAGCGTGGCGCGACGCACACGTTTGAAGTTTGGCGAAGACGAAATCGTGGCGAAAGTTTCGGTGCGGTATGACGGGCGGTTCCAGGTGACGCTGGACAAGCCCTATGACGACACCAATTCGCATGATTTTCGCTCAACACCACGCCTCGCCCGCTGGCCAGGCCACATCACCGTGTTTGAAGGCGCCGTCGGCTACACCTTTACGGTGCCGGACCCGCTGGCACGGGCCGACGAGGCAGCGGCGGGTTCAGGCAGCCTGCGCGCGCCGATGCCGGGACTGGTCAAGCTGGTACGCGTGGGAAAGGGCGATGCCGTGATCAAGGGCCAACCGCTGCTGATCCTGGAGGCGATGAAGATGGAACATACCATCGCCGCGCCGCATGACGGCGTGATCGCCGAGATTGCCACCGAGGGCGCGCAGGTGACCGACGGGACAGTGCTGGTGCGATTCTTCGAGGAACAAGCCGCTTCGGCCGCTGTAGCCAGCTGACGGTTCGAAAGGCAGACTACAGGGCAAACAAGAAAATGGCCGGGGACGACCCCGGCCATTTCCCTATGCTATTCAGTCGCCGGGCCGGCGATTACTGCGCGATCGGCGCATATTTTCCGTCATGCCACTGGTTGATGTCGTAGCTGGCATTCTTGAGATCGCCCTTCTCGTCGAAGGTGACATTACCGACAACGGTGCTGATCGGCGTGCCGTTCTTCAGCGCCTCGGCAACCTTGGCCGGATCGTCGCTGCCGGCACGCTTGATGCCTTCGGCGAATGCCTGGATGGTGGCGTATGAGAACAGCGTGAAGCCCTCCGGCACGAAACCGCCGGCCTTGATCTTCTCGACGGCTGCCTTGGCTTCCGGCTTTGCCTGCGGATCCGACGGGAAGACGAACATGGTGCCCTCGCCGGCCGGGCCAGCGACCTGCCAGAATTCCGGCGAGGCGATGGAGTCCGGCATGATCAGCTGGAACTTCAGGTTCTGTTCCGCCGACTGACGCAGGATCAGGCCAGCTTCAGGATGGTAGCCGCCGAAATAGACGACGTCGGCTTTCAAGTCCTTGAGCTTGGTGACGAGAGCCGAATAGTCCTTCTCGCCAGCGTTGATGCCGTCATAATAGACCTCCTTGAGGCCGCCGGCATTCATCGTTGCCCTGACGGCGTCAGCCACGCCCTGTCCGTAGGCGCTCTTGTCGTGCAGGACGACGACATTCTTGCCGGCGAACTTCTTGGCGATCCATGGGCCGATGAAGGCGCCCTGCGCATCGTCGCGCGTATAAAGCCGCATGATCGTCGGCCAGCCGGCCTTGGCGGCCGCGTCGGTCAGCACCGGGTTGGAAGAAGCCGGGCTCATCATCAGCGCGCCGGCTTCGGCATAGACGGCCGAGGCCGGAATGCTCGAACCCGAGCAGGCATGGCCGTCGATGAACTTGACGCCATCGGCGACGACGCGGTTGGCAACCGACACCGCCTGCTTGGGATCGCACTGGTCGTCTTCGATATCAAGCTTGATCATCGAGCCGTTGACGCCGCCAGCGGCATTGATCGCATCGGCAGCGGCCTGTGCGCCCTGCTTGAACTGATCGCCGATGGTGGCGAGCTGTCCGGTCATCGGGCCAATCACCGCAAAGGTGATATCGTCGGCGAATGCGACCGGCGTGCTCATCATCAGGCCGAATATGGCCGCGTTCAAAATACTCAATTTTTTCATGATGGTAGAACTCCTCCACTCACGCGCGGCCGCCCCGGCCACGCTTCTTCCAGAGAGGCGGGACAATTTCATCCTTCATTCGGCCTGTCTAGGCGCATTGGCGCCGCTCGATTGGGCCTGCAAGACGTCATCCACGCAAAAAGCCACGCCAGCCTTGTTCCGGCTGGTCGTGGCTTTTTTGCCCGTCGAGCAATCTCCAGGCGCCCCCGCCCCTAAAAATCCCGCTCAGCTTCCCTGTGTCGCGCACGACTGGGCCTTGCGGCCTGCCGCGTTCTTTCGCTTGCCCTCGTGACCGTCTTGCGCGGCCTTCAATTTCGCCGGGTCCGGCCGTCTGTGCGGCCTTGATCCCGGAGCTTCCCTGTCTTCGATAGGCTTGTCTGCGATTGGCAGATTTCAGTGCATGGTCATCCATTCGCGGGCTTCGCGAAGCGCCGTGGCGATCTCGACCTTCGACATGGCCGCCGACAGTTCCGAGCGCAGTTCCGCGGCGCGGGCCGAGCCCTTGATGGCGGCGATGTTGAACCATTTGTGGGCGGCAACGACATCGGTCTCGCAATCGCGTCCGGTCGCATACATCATGCCCAGTTCGAAAAGGATGTCGGCCTGGGCAGTTGCCCCCATGGCGCCGAAACCTGCTTCAAGCATTTCAAAACGTGCCATTTCAATCCCCTGTTTCCGGCCCCTGTCAGGCTCCCGAGAGCTGCCTTCTTTCGTCCTTGGCGGCTGCTCTTCCGATGCTTTCGAGAATGCCGTGCAGGCTTGAATCCGTCGTTAAATGGCGTGCTTAATTTGAGGAAAACAAAGCTAAAACAAGAGGTAAACGCGGAAATTCGTTAAGGATACAAAGCCAGCAATTCAGCCTGCTTGCGTCAAATTTGACGAAAATTTCCCGATGCCAATTCAAGACTTCGCTAACCACAGGAGACAAAGGCGATGCGCCGATCGTTTCATTTCCTTGGCCAGGAGGCGCATTCGGGGCCCTTCAAAATCCGAAAGTCTTCCGTTGCGGCACCGCTTTTGTTTTGCCGGGAGCTGGATTAGCTTACGTTTGCGTAAGCGGCAGACCGAGGCGGAGCATCCGGCCGGACATCTAAAGGGAGGAAGACATGTTTCGAAGAGTGAGCCTGGCCCTTGCGGCCACATTGATCATGGCCGGTGCGGCCTGGGCCGATCCGATCGAGGGCAATTGGAAGACGCAGGCCGGCGACACCGCAGCCATCGCTGGCGGCGGCTCGTTTTCCATCACGCTCAAGTCCGGCAAATATGCCGGCAAGACCATCGGCTCCCTCAAGGCGACGGGCGACAACAAATATGCCGGCAACATCACCGATCCGGCAAACGACAAGACCTATTCGGGCAAGGCGACATTGTCGGGCACCTCTCTCAAGATGAGCGGCTGCGTGCTCGGCGGGCTGATCTGCAAGAGCCAGACCTGGCACAAGCTCTGATCGAGCGCATCTTTCCGACCTGATGACGGGGCCCCGACGGGCCCCGTTTTCGTTTTGTCGACACATCCTGCGCCGGTGATGCTCGATGGAGGCCGGCGGCTATCCAACCGACGCCAGCGCCATCGAAACCCCGTCAATCATCTTGAACCGCAGATGAACGCCGCCATCAGAGCCGGTTCAGTTGCATCAGGGCATTCTCCGGCGTGTTGAAGGAGACCGACCCAATGCTTGCTCGCCGCTTCACCATCGTCTGCCTGCTGGTGAGCCTGTTTGGAATGTTCTTCGCCATCCTCGTCGCTGAAGCGGGCCGTCCGGCCCGCGCCTGGGACGAAGCCAGTTCCAGAACCTGCCGCCTCGCCTGCCCCACCCATCTTCGCAACTGAACAAAGAAACCAAGACCTCGAAAAGAAAAGCTGAACGCCATGAACCGCATCGCCGCCAACGCTCTCAAGACCCTTCGGCTTCTGCCGCGGGCGGCGCTTATCCTGACGGTTCTGGCCGCTCCGGTCCTGGCCGTGCCGATGATGCGCGCCGACACCGGCTCGACGATCGACGCACCGGCCCTGAAGAAGTCCGGCGTCGGCTTTGTGCTTCTGGTCAGCCTGCAGCGCGGTTGAAGAAAAACGGCGCTTTGACCGCCTTCGGTCGCGACACCCCTCCCAAGTGCCGATCCAAGTCTCTATATTGAGCCATGGAAAAGCGAATCTACCCACAAGCCATCGAATCTGTCGTCATGCCGGAGCCTTTTGGCCGGCAAAGCTTTGATAGCGCTGAAAAGGCCGTCAAGGCACTGCAGGCGCTTTACGATCGCAACACCAAGTTCCTGCGCGACTCCTTCGCAGAATTGGCGGCAGCAGGCGGTGATAATGGCAAGCGCTACCGGGCCTTCTATCCGGAGATCGGCGTCACCACCAACTCATTCACCCAGATCGACTCGCGCCAGGCCTATGGGCATATGCCGACGCCTGGGCATTTTTCCACCACCATCACCCAGCCGGGCCTGTTCGAAAGCTACCTCGTCGAGCAGTTGCGCCTGATCATGCGCAATCATGGGGTTGCGGTCACGGTGTCGGAATCGACCACACCCATCCCGCTGCATTTCGCCTTCCTTGAAGGCACCCATGTCGACGGCGCGACGGCAGAGCGCATCAAGCGGCCGATCCGCGACCTGTTCGACGTGCCCGATCTCGACGGCACCGACGACCAGATCGCCAACGGCACCTTCGAAGTCGCCTTCGGCGAGCCGAGGCCTCTGGCGCCCTTCACGGCGCAGCGCATCGACTATTCGCTGCACCGGCTGTCGCACTATACGGCAACCACGCCGCAGCATTTCCAGAACTTCGTGCTGTTCACCAACTATCAGTTCTACATCGACGAATTCGTCGCCCGCGCCCGCGACCTGATGGCCAATGGCGGCGGCGGATACACGGAGTTCGTCGAGCCGGGCAATGTCATCACCAAGGGCGGGCAGAGCGCGCCCAGCGAAGGCGTTGCACCGCCGCGCCTGCCGCAGATGCCGGCCTATCACCTGAAGAAATCGGGACATGGCGGCATCACCATGGTCAATATCGGCGTCGGGCCTTCCAACGCCAAGACCATCACCGACCATATTGCGGTGCTGAGGCCGCATGCCTGGGTGATGCTCGGTCACTGCGCCGGCTTGCGCAACACCCAGGCGCTGGGCGACTATGTGCTGGCGCATGCCTATGTGCGCGAGGACCACGTGCTGGACGACGATCTTCCGGTCTGGGTGCCGATCCCGCCGCTGGCCGAGATCCAGGTGGCGTTGCAGGAAGCCGTCGCCGAAGTCACCGGCCTTTCGGGCTACGACCTGAAGCGCATCATGCGCACCGGCACCGTCGCCACCATCGACAATCGCAACTGGGAGCTGCGCGACCAGCGTGGGCCGGTACAGCGTCTGTCGCAATCTCGCGCCATCGCACTCGACATGGAATCGGCGACCATCGCCGCCAATGGCTTCCGCTTCCGTGTTCCCTACGGCACGCTGCTGTGCGTTTCGGACAAACCGCTGCATGGCGAGTTGAAGCTGCCCGGCATGGCGACCGAATTCTACAAGCGCCAGGTGGCGCAGCACCTGACCATCGGCATCAGGGCTATGGAGAAGCTCGCGGAAATGCCGATGGAGCGGTTGCATTCGCGCAAGCTCAGAAGTTTTTCGGAAACGGCGTTCCAGTAGGCCGATTCCACGCATCGCATGGGCATTTCGTCATCTTGATTGAGCCGCATTTCTGCCGATAAGCAGGCGGCATGGAGAGAGCGGGCTTCGGGACATTGCTGATTTCGGTTGCATTCCTGGCAATGCTGGCCTGTTCGATCGCGCTGGTGGCCGGGTTTTTCGGAACGCTGCATCCCGCCTTCGATTCCTTCTCGCATTTCCGCGTCCATCTTGCCGTGCTGATGGCGCTTTGCGCACTGCCGCTGCTGGCCACGACATTTCGACTGCAAGCGGCCGTGGCACTGCTTTTTGCCGTGGCGGCCTTCGCCACCACTTCCGGCTCGCTGTCCTTCTCCCGCCTGTGGCCGGTTCAGGCCGCCTATGAAGCCAAGAACGAAGACCGCGCGATCTACAAGCTGCTGCAGATGAACCTGCGCTACGACAATCCAACGCCGAAGAAGGTGCTGTCGCTGATCGGCCGGACCAATCCCGACGTGATCACCCTCGACGAGGTGTCGGCGATGTGGGCGACCGAGCTTGGCTATATCAGCAGCGCATATCCATACCGGATCCTCTGTCCTTACCCTAACAAGATATTCGGCGTCGCGCTGCTCTCGCGGCGGCCCTTTGCCGCCGGCACCGAGGCGCGTTGCGAAAGGCGTGGTGCCATGGCGACAGCGACCGTCGACTTCGGCGGCATCGACGTCGATGTCGCCGCGATCCATCTCAGCTGGCCCTGGCCACGCGAGCAGTACTGGCAGATCGGCGAGTTGACGGAGCCGCTTTCCGCGCTCGGCGAGACGGCCATCATGGCGGGCGACTGCAATGCCGCCCCATGGAGTGCCGCCGTGCGGCGGGTCGCGGCGCTTGGCGGGCTGACCGTCATGCCTTCCGCCGGCCCGACCTGGATCCACATCAGGCTGCCGGATTTCCTGCGGCGCTTCGCCGGCCTGCCGATCGACCAGGTTTTCAGCAAGGGCGGCGTGACGATCCATTCGGCGACACGGCTGGAAGACACCGGCTCGGGTCACCTTCCGGTCATGGTGGAGTTCTCGCTCAGGCTGAATCAGCAAAAGCCGCTCGATGAACATGAAACCGCGACCGCGGCCATTGTCCAGGCCGGCAAGACGCCAGGCTGAAGGATCAGGGCCTGACCAAAGCGATGACGAGATGCTGGACATGGCCGCCGTCGCGATGCTCGCGCGCATCGAAAGCGAGCTGCTTGGCCTCATATGCGGCATTGGTGGCCTTGATGCGTCGCTGTGCCTCGCGACGTGTCTTGTAGCAGGACGGGTCGTCGGCAATCCTGAGGCCGGAGATGGATCTTTCCGTGGCCCGCATCATCTCCCTGGCGATGCGGCCATGGGTTTCCTCATGGGCGCGGACGCCGGCGAAGAACCGCGTCCAGCGCTTCCGGAGCGTCGGGGTGGTGGCCGAGGCGACACGCGGAAATGTGTAGAAGAGATTGAGCGTGCCGTTGGCACGCCGCAAGCGGCAGACGCCATTGTCCTGGCTGGTGTCAAGGTCCCAATCCACTGCGTAGCCGGTCAGCGCGATGGCATGCGTCATGAAGCCGTGCTTCGGCCCTTTGCGGTCCATAGCCTGGACTAGCGCCAGCCCCGTGTTCCCGGTGATGTCGTAGGTCCGCGTCTTGACCACCACCCTGGTGCCGGCCGAGGCCGCCGAAGCCAAGCCGAACAGCGCACCGATCGCCACAAGGCATGCCAGAACCGCCAGGCGCATTGGCCATCTCCTTATCGTCAAGGAATGGAACCATAAGCGCGCGGCAGTTTCAACAGTTCTAATGTTCCACATGCCACGGGAGACCCCGAGCCATCGTCGGGACCTTTGCACGCTGCGGCCGGCGCGGGCCTACATGCCCTGATAGACCGGGCCTTCTCCGCCTTGCGGCGGCACCCAGTTGATGTTCTGGTTCGGGTCCTTGATGTCGCATGTCTTGCAGTGGACGCAGTTCTGCGCGTTGATGACGAAGCGCACATCCTTGGCCGTGGGATCGGCGGCGGCGTTGCCGTCCCTGTCGACCCACTCGTAAACCCCGGCCGGACAATAGCGCGTCGAGGGGCCCGCAAAGACATCGTGCTCGGAACGCTTCTGCAGCTCCATGTCGCCGACAAGCAGGTGGACCGGCTCGTTTTCCTCGTGATTGGTGTTGGACAGGAACACCGAGGACAGCCTGTCGAAAGTCAGCACGCCATCGGGCTTCGGATAGGCGATCTTCTTGTGCCGGGCGGCAGGCTCGAGCGTTGCATAGTCGGCCTTGCCATGCTTCAGCGTGCCGAAGGGCGAGACACCGAACAGCGTGTTCAGCCACATGTCGAGGCCGCCAAGGCCGACACCGACGATGGTGCCGAAGCGCGACCACAGCGGCTTGACGTTGCGCACCTTCTTCAGATCCTTGCCGATGTCGGTCGCGCGCCAGGCTTCCTCGTAGGAAGCGAGTTCGTCGTTGGCGCGCCCGGCGCCGATCGCCTCGGCGACATGCTCGGCCGCCAGCATGCCGGACAGCACCGCATTGTGCGAACCCTTGATGCGCGGCACGTTGACGAAGCCCGCGGCACAGCCCATCAGCGCACCGCCGGGGAAGGACAATTTCGGCACCGACTGCCAGCCACCCTCGGTGATGGCGCGCGCGCCATAGCCCAGCCGCTTGCCGCCTTCGAACGTAGCCGCGATCGCCGGATGGGTCTTGAAGCGCTGGAATTCCTCGAACGGCGACAGCCAGGGATTCTTGTAATTGAGATGAAGGACGAAGCCGACCGCCACCTGATTATCTTCGAGATGGTAGAGGAACGAGCCGCCGCCGGTCTTCAAGTCAAGCGGCCAGCCGAAGGAATGCTGGACCAGCCCCGGCCGGTGGTTCTCCGGCTTGACCTGCCAGAGTTCCTTCAGGCCGATGCCGTATTTGCCCGGTTCGCGGCCATCGGAAAGCTTGTATCTGGCGATCAGCTGCTTGGCGAGCGAGCCGCGAGCGCCCTCCCCGATCAGCACATATTTGCCCATCAGCGCCATGCCGGGTGCGAAACCCGGGCCGTGCGTTCCGTCCTTCTCGACGCCCATGTCGCCGGTGACGACGCCGGTGACGGCGCCTTGCTCATTGTAGAGCAGGCCGGCAGCGGCAAAGCCCGGATAGATCTCGACGCCGAGCGCTTCGGCCTTGGTCGCCAGCCAGCGGCAGACATTGCCCAGCGAAACGATGTAGTTGCCGTGATTGTTCATCAGCGGCGGCATGAAAATGTTGGGCAGACGGAACGAGCCGGCAGGACCAAGGACCAGGAAATGGTCCGCGGTGACCGGCGTCTTGAAGGGATGGCCGTCCTCGTCGCGCCAGCCCGGCAAGAGCCGGTCGATGCCGATCGGATCGACGACGGCGCCGGAGAGAATATGGGCGCCGACCTCACCGCCCTTCTCCAGGACGACGACCGAAAGCTCGGGATTGACCTGCTTGAGGCGGATGGCGGCGGCGAGGCCCGCCGGCCCGGCACCGACGATAACCACGTCGAATTCCATGCTTTCGCGTTCGATGTCGCTCATCAACCCCTCCGCACTGGCTTATCCCATTCGGGTATCTTGCTGGCTCCCGCGCTGCATAGCGCATCAATTGACGACAGGAAACCGGCGCATACGTGACAATGCCGTTTTGGCCAAAAAGTCGCGCATTGCGAGGCTGGAAGACTGCTTTTCGCCCGCCATTGCCTGCGAGGCGCGCGTTTTTAATTGTTCGACGGCTTGCTTATCGGCCATACTTCACGCCATGCGCTTTCCTGGGCCAGCCGGCTTTTCATCGACGCGCTTTCTTTTCCCGCCCGGCCGGATCCGCCGGGCGCTCCTTTTGGCCCTTCTGATGCTGGCGCCGCATCACGCTGCCGCCGACGAAGTGAAGGTCTGGGCGGCGGGCGCCTACTCCTTCTCCGACGAGCTTGGCGGCTTCCACATCACCGGCGCCTCGGGCATCGGCACGAAGGACGATCCGTTCGTCATCACCGAAGAGCTGACTTCGTCAACGCCGGTGACGCTGACGATCCGCACGACAAAGCCGATCCAGGCCTTCGGCAAGGCCGGCGAATTCGCCAACGGCATGATGTATATGCGCATCGAGGTGCTCAACAACAGCGGCCAGGCCTGGGTCGAATTCCAGTTCGAATTGCAGGAGATCCTGAACCAGCCGAGCGTGTTCGGCGACGGGCTTTCCTTCGACCAGCGCAACAAGACGCCGGACAATATCCGGTCGAGCAATTTCGCCGATTTCGATCGCGATTTCGAACCCTATGACCGGCTGCTGTTCAGGAATGGCAAGGTCGACCCGCTGAAAACCGCCAGCTTCGAATTCCTGATGACCGACTACACGCCCAGATGGACCTTCTACCTGGTGCAGGATCCGCGCATACCAACGGGCTGACACGATAGGAATTTTTTCTTGACCCGGTGAGCTCAGCTATGGTACATTTTTGCCTATGGTGCTGAGTTGCGCCAGTGACCCGCCGCACAGGCGGGTTTTTCGTTTGATGCTCCGTCAGCCAACGCGCCGGCGAGAGGCTGCGAAGGAACCCAAGCTGCCAGCCTTGCAAATTGCCGCCACGCGGACGAATGTGAATCGATGACTGCCGCTTCCCCAACCAACAGACCTGATATCGCCGACCTGCTGGCGTTTTACGCCAGCGTGGGCGTCGACGAGGCGCTCGAAGAGCAGCCGGTGAACCGGTTCGCCGAGGTTGCGCCAAAGCCGACGGAACGCGCGCCGATTGCAGCGCCTTCGGGTGGCACCGCCGCACCGCTGCGCTCGACGACCCGCGGCGAAGCCGGGGACAGAGCAAATGCACCACCCGTCGCGCGGTCGCCGTCTGCGACGACTGCGGTTCCCGACGAAGCGCAGGCGGCACTTGCCCGCCAATTGGCGACCACAGCAACGACGCTGGACGAGCTTCGCCAGCATATGGCGGCGTTCGAGGGCTGCAATCTCAAGGCCACCGCCAAGAACCTGGTGTTTGCCGACGGCAACCCGGAAGCCGCCGTCATGCTGGTCGGCGAGGCGCCCGGCCGCGACGAGGACATCGAGGGCCTGCCCTTCGTCGGCCGCTCGGGCCGGCTGCTCGACCGCATGCTGGTCGCGATCGGGCTCGACCGCACTTCAGCCTATATCGCCAATGTCATTCCCTGGCGGCCGCCGGGCAATCGCACGCCGACGCCGCACGAAACCGAGATCTGCCGGCCGTTCATCGAACGGCAGATCGAGCTGGTCAATCCCAAGGTGCTGATCAATCTTGGCGGCCCGTCGGCCAAGACCTTGCTCAACACCTCGGAAGGCATATTGCGGCTGCGCGGCAATTGGCGCGTTCACACGACGGCATCCGGCATCGCCATCCCGGCCATGCCGACGCTGCATCCGGCCTATCTCCTGCGAACCCCGTCGCACAAGAAGCTGGCGTGGCGGGATTTCCTCGAAGTGAAGGCAAAGCTGCGAGGGCTCACCTAGCGATAACCTCGCAGGTAATTGAAATGCCGTCCTCACCAGCCTAACCATTCACTCATGACAACAGCCCAAACCTCCGCCGGCAGCCTCATTCGCGAATGGCGCACGCGCCGGCGCATGTCGCAGCTCGACCTCGCCATGGAGGCCGAAATCTCGCAGCGGCATCTGAGCTTCGTCGAAAGCGGCCGCGCCGCGCCCTCGCGCGACATGGTGCTGCAT
>NZ_RZQE01000148.1:0-12340 GCF_004022955.1 Mesorhizobium sp. M7A.F.Ca.US.002.01.1.1
TTGTCGACATCATCGCCCAGTGCGACGAGGAATTCCTCGAGACCAACGGCATCATCAAGGGCGCGATGAACCTCATCGACACACAACGCGCCGAACTGCTCTACAGCCGCATGGGCCCGGCGATCGAGGCGTCCGGCGGCAGCGCCGGCAACACGGCGGCCGGCGTCGCCAGCTTCGGCGGCCGCGCCGCCTTCTTCGGCAAGGTTTCCAACGATGCGCTGGGCGAAATCTACGCCCACGACATCCATGCACAGGGCGTCGCCTTCGACACCACGCCGCTCAAGGGCGAGCCGCCGACGGCGCGGTCGATGATCTTCGTCACCCCTGACGGCGAGCGTTCGATGAACACCTATCTCGGCGCCTGCGTCGAGCTTGGGCCGGAGGATGTCGAGGCCGATAAGGCTTCTGGCGCCAAGGTCACCTATTTCGAAGGCTATCTGTGGGACCCGCCGCGCGCCAAGGAAGCGATCCGCCAGACGGCGAAGCTGGCGCACGCAGCAGGCCGCGAAGTGTCGATGACGCTGTCGGATTCGTTCTGCGTCGACCGCTACCGCGACGAATTCCTCGAGCTGATGCGTTCGGGCACGGTCGACATCGTCTTTGCCAACAGCCACGAGATCAAATCGCTCTACCAGACATCCTCGTTCGACGAGGCGCTGGCGCAGATCCGCAAGGATTGCCGGATCGCCGCCGTGACCCGCTCGGAAAAAGGCTCCGTGATCGTGCGCGGCGACGAGACGGTGGTGATCAAGGCGACCGCCATCAAGGAACTGGTCGACACGACGGGCGCCGGCGATCTCTATGCCGCCGGCTTCCTGCATGGCTACACGCAAGGCCGCGACCTGCAAACCTGCGGCGACCTTGGCTCACTGGCGGCCGGATTGGTGATCCAGCAGATCGGCCCCAGGCCCCGGCAGAATCTGCGCCGCGAGGCTGAGCAGGCGGGATTGCTGTAGGGGTCCCGACGCTTTTAACCTCTCCCCTTGTGGGAGAGGTCGGATTGCCCCGATTTGTCCTTTACAAATCGGATGGCAATCCGGGTGAGGGGTAGCTTGGCGCCAAGCTGGAACACCCCTCAACCGTCTTGGCGCTACGCGCCAATCCACCTTCTCCCACAAGGGGAGAAGGAAATGCCGTCGCGCGGCTGTCACACATGACACCTACACGCAATCTGGGCGCCCGCGACTAACATCTGTGCGCCCTCAATCAGTTGGGGTGTCAAGACATGCAAGACAGCAAGCTGTCGGGCGGCAGGATCCGTCGCCGCCGTGATTTCCGTTTTCCGCACTAGAAGTTCAACAATCGGCCGCAGCTGAGGGGGAGCGCGCGGCCAGAAGACAGATGCATGAACAGATTTCAAATCCAGGGCCTCAAGCAGGACGACTTCGCGGAGATGGTCGCGGAAGACGTCGAACGTGCACTTGCCCACTATGACGAGGCCATCAACAAGCCCACCATGGTCTCGGTCGGCAAGATCGCCGGCAGCATAGCGTCCGCTGTCACCTTGCTGTCACCGAAGCACCAGCGCGCCATCGACGCCATCCATGCCGACCTGCCCGGCCTGGCCTCGAAATTCGTGCGCGCGCTGGCGGCGGAAGCCGCGCGCCGCAGCGAAGCCGGTATTGCCGGCGTGACAAATCCGCCGACGACCCCGTTGGCCGATGTCGAGCCTCCTTCGCTGCCAAAGTCCGACGATCTCGAATCGATGCTGATCGAGGACTGGGCCGGCCGCGTCGCCGGTTCGACCTATCTGGAAGAGCATCTGCGCATCGCCCGCTCGACCCTGCACCGCTGGCAGCGGCGGGGTGAGGTCATCGCCTTGCGCAAGGGCGGCCGCAAACATGTCTTCCCGCTGGTGCAGTTCGTCGACGGCCGGCCGGTTGCAGGCATTCGCGACGTGCTATCCCTGATCACCAATCCGAGGCTCGCATGGCTGTGGCTGACGCGGCCCTCGGCGCAGCTCGACGGCCGCGTCCCGATCGACTTGCTGCGGCAGGATCAGGTGGACGAGGTCGTCGAGGCCGCTCGCATATTCGCGCCGGGCTGAACGCCTCGCCGACTCACCGCTGAGGCCAGCCCCTCAAGTCCCCGCCGTGTACGCCGCGATCGCCGCCATGTTGACGATATCGCTGTCCTTGGCATTCAGCGACACGATCTGAACCGGCTTGTTCAGGCCGACCAGCAGCGGCCCGATCACCGTCGAGCCGCCGAGTTCCTGCAACATCTTGGTCGAAATCGAGGCCGAGTGGAACGCCGGCATGATCAGCACATTGGCCGGGCCGGTCAGGCGGATGAACGGATATTGCGCCATGGCGCGGGCGTTGAGGGCGACGTCGGCGGCCATTTCGCCGTCATATTCGAAATCGACGCGGCGCTTGTCGAGGATGCGCACGGCTTCCTGGACGCGCTCGGAGCGTTCGCCCTGCGGATGGCCAAAGGTGGAATAGGCGAGCATGGCGAGCCTCGGCTCATAACCCATGCGGCGGGCAAAGCCTGCCGCCTCCTCGGCGATGTCGGCGATCTGCTCGGCGTTCGGCATATCGTGCACGGCGGTGTCGGCGACCAGCACGGTCTTGCCCCGCGCCAGCACGATCGAGACGCCGATGACGCGGTGGCCGGGCTTGGCGTCGATGACGCGGCGGATGTCGTCGAGTGCGGTCGAATAGTTGCGGGTGACGCCGGTGACGATGCCGTCGGCGTCGCCCAGCGCCACCATGCAGGCGGCAAAGTGGTTGCGATCGTTGTTGATCAGCCGCTGGCAGTCGCGAAACAGGAAGCCTTTGCGCTGCATGCGCTCGTAGAGGTAGTCGGTGTAGATGCCGTTGCGGCGCGACAGCCTTGCATTGATGATCTCGATGCCTTGTTTGTTGAGATCGATGCCGGCGTGCTTGGCGTTTTCCTTGATGACGTCGTCGCGGCCGAGCAGGATGGCGGTGCCGAGCTTCTGGTTCACATAGGAGACGGCGGCGCGCATGACCTGTTCCTCCTCGCCCTCGGCGAAGACGATGCGCTTGGGCTGGCGGCGCACGCGGTCGTAGATGCGCTGCAGGGTCGAGGCGATCGGGTCGCGGCGGGCCGACAGTTCCTGCGCGTAACGGTCGAGGTCAAGGATCGGCTTGCGGGCGACGCCTGAATCCATCGCCGCCTTGGCGACCGCAATCGGAATGGCCGAGATCAGGCGCGGGTCGAACGGCACCGGGATGATGTAGTTGGGGCCGAATTTCGGCCGATTACCCTGATAGGCGGCGGCAACGTCGTCGGGCACGTCCTGGCGCGCCAGTGCCGCCAGCGCCTGGGCGGCGGCGATCTTCATGTCGTCATTGATGGTGGTTGCCCTGACATCCAGCGCGCCGCGGAAGATATAGGGGAAGCCGAGCACGTTGTTGACCTGATTGGGATAATCGGAACGCCCTGTGGCCATGATGGCGTCTGTGCGGATTTCGGCGACCTCCTCCGGCGTGATTTCCGGGTCGGGATTGGCCATGGCGAAGATGATCGGGTTCTTGGCCATCGACTGCACCATGGCGGTGGTCAGCGCGCCCTTGGCGGAGAGGCCGAGGAAGACGTCGGCGCCGTCGAGCGCCTCGGCGAGACTGCGCGCCTCGGTCTTGACCGCATGCGCCGATTTCCACTGGTTCATGCCTTCGGTGCGGCCCTGGAAAACCACGCCCTTGGTGTCGCACAGGATGATGTTTTCGGGCGAAAAGCCCATCGCCTTCATCAGCTCGATGCAGGCGATGCCGGCGGCGCCGGCGCCGTTGCAGACCATTTTCGTGGTCTTCATGTCGCGACCGGTGATCTCCAGCGCGTTGATCAGGCCGGCGGCGGAGATGATCGCAGTGCCGTGCTGGTCGTCATGGAAGACCGGAATGTCCATCAATTCGCGCAGCCGCTGCTCGATGATGAAGCATTCCGGCGCCTTGATGTCCTCGAGATTGATGCCGCCGAAAGAGGGCCCGAGGAAACGCACGCAGTTGATGAACTCGTCGGCGTCCTCGGTGTCGACCTCGAGGTCGATGGAATCGACATCGGCGAAGCGCTTGAACAGCACCGCCTTGCCCTCCATCACCGGCTTGGAGGCCAGCGCGCCGAGATTGCCGAGACCGAGGATAGCCGTGCCGTTGGAGATGACGGCGACCATGTTGCCGCGCGTCGTGTAGTCGAAGGCGCGCGAGGGGTCTTCGGCGATGGCCAGGACCGGAACCGCGACACCAGGCGAATAGGCGAGGCTGAGGTCGCGTTGCGTCGCCATCGGCTTGGTGGCGACGACCTCCAGCTTGCCGGGGCGACCCATGGCGTGGAATTCGAGCGCTTCCTGCGCACTGACGGACGGACCGCTGTTCTCGGTTTTCCTGGCCATGATGTTCTTGATTTCCTCACCGGTGCAGCACCTCGTTGAAGCGGGTGCTTTGTGTCGGACCGAATTAAGACCACGCGCCGCCGCGTGTAAACCGCCAGCGTGCGGAATCGCGGTTGGTACGCGCGATTGCGGGCATCCTGCCGTCCCGGTCGTCCCCTGTTTTTCGAAGCCCCGGCATTAAACCGCGCGATCACATCTGCTAGCGTGCGGCGCATGAACATGCACAGCCCGAACGAGCCGGACGCCCCCGAGGCGATGACGCCGGTGCCGACCGCCCACGCCGGCGCCACGCCGATGATCGAGCAATTCATCGAGATCAAGGCGGCAAACCCGGATTCGCTGCTGTTCTACCGCATGGGCGATTTCTACGAGCTGTTCTTCGACGATGCCGAGAAGGCGAGCCGGGCGCTGGGCATCGTCTTGACCAAGCGCGGCAAGTATCAAGGGCTCGACATTCCGATGTGCGGCGTGCCGGTGCATGCTGCTGACGACTATCTGCAGAAGCTGATCGGCCAGGGTTTCCGCGTTGCCGTCTGCGAACAGATCGAAGATCCGGCCGAGGCGAAGAAACGCGGCGGCAAATCGGTGGTGCGCCGCGATGTGGTGCGGCTGGTGACACCAGGCACCATCACCGAGGACAAATTGCTGGCGCCGTCGGAATCGAGCTTCCTGATGGCGCTGGGGCGGGTGAAAGGCGGAGCGGACCACTCCTTTGCGCTGGCCTGGATCGACATCTCGACCGGCGCCTTCCGCGTCACCGACACCACCGCCGACCGGCTTTTGGCTGACATCTTCCGTGTTGATCCGCGTGAGTTGATCGTTGCCGAGCCAGTGTTCCACGATCCGGAGCTGAAGCCGGTGTTCGACGTGCTCGGCCGCGTCGCCAGCCCGCAACCACCGTCACTGTTCGATTCGGCGTCGGCGACAGGGCGCATCGCCCGCTTCTTCGATGTGGCGACGCCGGACAGTTTTGGCGCCTTTTCGCGCGCCGAACTATCGGCGATCTCGGGCGCCATTGCCTATGTCGAGAAGACGCAGAAAGCGGAGCGCCCGCCGCTGTCGCGGCCCGAACGCGAGGAGCAGGGTTCGACCCTGTTCATCGATCCGGCGACACGCGGCAATCTGGAACTGCTGCGCACGCTGTCGGGCAGCCGCGAAGGCTCGCTGTTCAAGGCGATCGACCGCACGGTGACCGGCGGCGGCGCAAGGCTGCTCGCCGACCGGCTGATGGCGCCGCTGACCGACCCGGCGGCGATCGGCGCCAGGCTGGACTCAGTGTCGTTCTTCCGTTCCGAAACGCGACTTTGCCAGGCGGTGCGGTCGAGCCTGAAGAGCGTTGCCGACATGCCCCGCGCGCTGTCCAGGCTGGCGCTCAACCGGGGTGGGCCGCGCGACCTCGGCGCGCTGCGCGCCGGCTTCGAGGCTGCAGGCGCGATCGCCGAAATCTTTGCCGCCACCGCCCTGCCCCCGGAACTTGCGGCGGCATTGGCCGCCATCCATGCACTGCCCCAAGCGCTTTCGCAGCATCTGATGCAGGCACTTGGCGACGAACTGCCGCTGCTCAAGCGCGACGGCGGCTTCGTTCGTGGCGGCTACCATGCCGATCTCGACGAGATGCGGGCGCTGCGCGACGAATCGCGAAAGGTGATCGCCGGGCTGGAACGCTCGCTGATCGACGAGACCGGCATCCGCTCGCTGAAAATCCGGCACAACAATGTGCTTGGCTACTATATCGAGGTGACCGCCAACCATCATGCGGTGATGACCAGCAGCGATGGCGCCAAGGCGCGCTTCATCCACCGCCAGACCATGGCCAACGCCATGCGCTTTACCACGACCGAGCTTGCCGAGCTCGAGACCAAGATCGCCAATGCCGCCGACCGGGCGCTCAACATCGAACTGGCCGCCTTCGAGGCGCTGACGACGGAAGCGGTCGGCGAAGCGGAGAAGATCCGCGCCGGCGCCGATGCGCTGGCCGTGCTCGATGTCTCCGCGGCGCTCGCGCTTCTGTCGGAAAGCGAAGCCTGGTGCCGGCCGGTGGTGGATTCGAGCCTTGCCTTCGAGATTACGGGCGGGCGGCATCCGGTGGTCGAACAGGCCTTGCGCCGCTCCGGCGAAGGCCCGTTCGTCGCCAACGATTGCGACCTGTCGCCGGAGGGAGCTGCCCGGAACGGCGCCATCTGGCTCCTGACCGGCCCGAACATGGGCGGCAAGTCGACGTTTCTCAGGCAAAACGCGCTGATCGCCATCCTGGCCCAGACCGGCTCGTTCGTACCGGCGACATCGGCCCATATCGGCGTCGTCGACCGGCTGTTCTCGCGCGTCGGTGCCTCGGACGATCTGGCGCGCGGCCGCTCGACGTTCATGGTCGAGATGGTCGAGACGGCGGCGATCCTCAACCAGGCCGGTGAGCGCGCACTGGTGATCCTCGACGAGATCGGCCGCGGCACCGCCACTTTCGATGGCCTGTCGATCGCCTGGGCGGCGGTCGAATATCTGCATGAGAAGAACCGCTGCCGGGCAATCTTCGCCACCCATTTCCACGAAATGACCTCGCTGGCCGGCAAGCTGGCGCGGCTCCACAATGTCACCATGCGGGTCAAAGAATGGGAAAACGACGTCGTCTTCCTGCACGAGGTCGGCAAGGGTGCCGCCGACCGCTCCTACGGCGTGCAGGTGGCGCGGCTGGCCGGCCTGCCGGAAGCGGTGGTCGACCGGGCCAAGGAAGTGCTGCACCAACTGGAAGAGGGCGAAGTTTCGGGCAAGACCAACC
This sequence comes from Mesorhizobium sp. M7A.F.Ca.US.002.01.1.1, assembly GCF_004022955.1. Taxonomy (NCBI): domain Bacteria; kingdom Pseudomonadati; phylum Pseudomonadota; class Alphaproteobacteria; order Hyphomicrobiales; family Phyllobacteriaceae; genus Mesorhizobium; species Mesorhizobium sp. M7A.F.Ca.US.002.01.1.1. Next base: position 7,134 of record NZ_RZQE01000148.1, read on the forward strand.
GGCTGGTCGACGATCTTCCATTGTTTTCGGTGGCGGTGAAACGAGAAGCGCCGAAGCCGATCAAGAGCGACGCGCTGGGCGCGGCACTTGGCGACATCAACCCGGACGAAATGACGCCACGCGAGGCGCTGGAAGCGCTCTACCGGCTGAAGGGGTTGGCGGGGACGTAGTCAGATCATCTCCAACCCGCGCTTGCGCGCTGGTGGCGGGAAAGCGCGGTCGAGATCGGCGATGTCCTGCGGCGCAAGCTTGATGTCGAGCGCAGCGACATTCTGGCGGACATGCTCCTCGCTGCTGGCCTTCGGGATGGCGATGACGCCCTCCTGATGCATCACCCAGGCCAGGGCGATTTGCGCTGGGGTCGCATTGTGGCGCCCGGCAATGGCTTCGAGCCTGGCATTGCGCGCCAACGCACCCTGCTCGACCGGCGAATAGGCCATCAAGGGGATGCCGCGCTGCCGGCTCCAGGGCGCCAGATCGAATTCGAGGCCACGCCGGACCAAATTGTAGAGCACCTGGTTGGTCTGGACATTGCCGCCATCGGGCAGGCCGATCAGCTCTTCCATCTCGTCGGTGTCGAAATTGCTGACGCCCCAGTGGCGGATCTTGCCGGCCTTTTTCAGGGCCTCGAAGGCCGCGACGGTTTCCGTCAATGGCACGCTGCCGGGCCAATGCAAGAGATAGAGATCGATGCGGTCGGTGCGCAGGCGTTTCAGGCTGTTTTCGCAGGCCCGCTGCACGCCCGCGCGCGAGGCGTTCGACGGTAGCACTTTCGAGACCAGGAAGGTCTCGTCGCGGCGCCCGGCAATGGCTTCGGCCACCACCTCCTCGGCACCGCCGCTGGCATACATTTCGGCGGTGTCGATCAACGTGATGCCGAGGTCGAGGCCGAGCTTGAGGGCATTCACCTCATCGGCGCGGCGACGGGAATCTTCGCCCATCTTCCATGTGCCCTGGCCAAGCACCTGAACGGCTTCGCCGGAGGGCAGTTTGGTGGTTCTGATGGTCGGTGGCATGGCGGGCTCCAGTTAGGGCCGGATCGCATCGCAGGCTGGGCGATAAATCCAGAGGCGTTCTCGCCGCGCTGGCGATGGCTGAAGACTTACTTCACCGGATGGGCGGCGAGCCAGGCCTGCATCTGCTTGATCTCTGCTTCCTGCGCGGCGATGACGCCTTCGGCCAGCTTGCGGATTTCCGGGTCCTTGCCATTGGCAAGTTCAACCTTGGCCATGTCGATCGCACCCTGATGGTGCGGGATCATGCCTCTGACGAAATCGACGTCGGCATTGCCGGTATAGTCGGACGCCATCATGTCGGCATGCATCTTGTCCATCGCCGCCTTGTAGCCTTCCGTCGAAGGACTGGTCGCGTCCGTCGCCATAGCGCCCATGTCGTGTTTCATCTCTTCGCTCTGCGCCGGAACGCTTTCGAGGAAGACGGCAACCAGCATTCCGGCCGCCATCAGCAGCAGCACGAGTTTTTTGGCGAAGGTCATACATGGTCTCCTGTTGGATGGGTTTCGTATTTGGGGGCTTGGATCAGAGTTTCAATGTTCTCAGCCGCAATGCGTTTGCGATCACCGACACCGAGGACAGGCTCATCGCCGCCGCTGCCAGCATCGGCGACAGAAGCGTGCCAGTGAGCGGATAGAGCACGCCGGCGGCGACCGGCACGCCAAGCACGTTGTAGAGGAAGGCAAAGAACAGGTTCTGGCGGATGTTGCGGATCGTCGCCTGAGCCAGCGTGCGCGCCCGCACGATGCCGTTGAGGTCGCCTTTGACCAAGGTGATGCCGGCGCTTTCGACGGCGACATCGGCGCCGGTGCCCATGGCGATGCCGACATCGGCGGCGGCAAGGGCCGGTGCATCGTTGACGCCGTCGCCGGCCATGGCAACGCCGGTGCCTTTTGCGCGCAGTTCCTCGACAAGGGCTGCCTTCTGTTCCGGCAGCAGGCCGGCGCGGACCTCGTCGATGCCGAGGCTTCTGGCGATCGCGTTGGCCGTGCGTTCATTGTCGCCGGTCGCCATGACGATCCGCAAGCCGCTTTCATGCAGCGCCTTGATCGCCTCGGCCGTCGTTGTCTTGATAGGGTCGGCGACGGCGACGATGCCGGCCGGTTTTTTGTCGACAGCAACGAACATCGCCGTCTTGCCTTCGAGTTGCAGCGCCTCGGCCTTGGCCGAGATGGATGCGATGTCGACGCCAAGGTCGACCATCATCGCGGCGTTCCCGAGTGCGACCGTCTTTCCCGAGACCGAACCGGACACACCCTTCCCGGTGACCGCCTCGAAGCCGCTGGCCTCTGCAACGGTCACGCCGCGCGTAGCGGCGCCGTCGACGATGGCTTCAGCCAGCGGATGCTCCGAGCCTTTCTCCAGGCCCGCGGCAAGCGCCAGCAATTCGTCTTCGGAGAAGCCGTTTGCCGTGACGACATCGGTCAGCTTCGGCCGGCCTTCGGTCAGCGTCCCCGTTTTGTCGACGATCAGCGTGTCGACGGAAGCGAAGCGTTCGAGTGCTGCGGCTTCCTTGATCAGCACGCCGGCATGCGCCCCGCGCCCGGTGGCGGTCATGATCGACATCGGCGTCGCCAGGCCGAGCGCACAGGGACAAGCGATGATCAGCACCGACACCGCCGAGACGATGGCAAAGATCAGGCTGGGCTCGGGTCCAAACACGGCCCAGGCGATGAAGGCGATAATCGCGACAAGGACGACGGCCGGGACAAAGTAGAAAGAAACGCGATCAGCCAACCCTTGGATCGGGGCGCGCGAGCGCTGCGCCTTGGCGACGAGCTCGACGATGCGCGCCAGCGTCGTCTCGGCGCCGACCTTCTCAGCGCGCATGATCAGCGCACCATTCTTGTTGAGCGTGCCGCCGGTCAGCGCATCGCCCTCGACCTTCTCGACCGGCAACGGCTCGCCCGTGATCATCGATTCGTCGAGCGAGGACCGTCCTTCCAGCACCGTGCCATCGACCGGCACGGCGTCACCGGGGCGTATGCGCAGGCGATCGCCGGCCTTGACGGCGGCGAGGGGCACGTCGTTTTCGGAACCATCGGCGGCGATCAGCCGCGCTGTCTTCGGTGCGAGATCGAGCAAGGCGCGGATCGCCGAACCGGTCTTTTCACGGGCGCGCAGCTCCAGCACCTGGCCAAGGAAGACCAGCGCGACGATGACGGCGGCAGCCTCGAAATAAACCGGCACCGCACCGCCATGGCCGCGGAACTGATGCGGAAAGATATCCGGAAACAGCGTGGCGACGACGCTGTAGAGATAGGCAGCGCCGACGCCGAGCGAGATCAGCGTCCACATGTTGGGGCTGCGGTTGACGAGCGAATCCCAGCCGCGGTGGAAGAAAGGCAGTGCCGCCCACAACACGACGGGGCTGGCCAATGCCAGCTCAAGCCAGACCTTCGTCCGCTCGTCGACAAAAGCCTGGAAAGTCAGGCCAAGCATCGGCGCCATGGCGACGACCAGCAAAGGGACGGAAAGAGCGGCACTGACCCAGAATCGCCTGGTGAAATCGACCAGTTCCGGATTGGGACCCTCGTCACCCGTTGGTATGCCCATCGGCTCCAGCGCCATGCCGCATTTCGGGCAGGATCCGGGCTTGTCGCGGACGATCTCCGGGTGCATCGGGCAGGTGTATTGCGTGCCCTTGGGCATCGGCTGCGGTGCTGGCCTGCCGCCGAGATATTTTTGCGGCTCCGCCTCGAATTTCGCCTGGCAAGCGGCCGAGCAGAAATAGAAGCCCCGGCCTTCGTGGCGGGCAAAGTACCTGGCTGTCGCGCGGTCGACGCTCATGCCGCAGACCGGATCGGTGGCGGTCAGGAATTTTTCCGGTTCGGCGACGAATTTCGTGCGGCAGCCCTGGCTGCAGAAATGATAGAGATGGCCATCATGCTCGGCCGTCGGCTTGCCAGCCGCCGGATCGACAGTCATGCCGCAGACCGGGTCGCGGACGACGCTCTTCGTGGTGGGCACGACGCCTTTTGTCGAGCAGCAGCTACCGTGCGCGTGATGATCGTGATCTGAATGCGTCATTCGAAAATGCCTTGATGGATCGCTGTGTGACGTGGAGATAGGGCTTCCAGTAACTGGAAGGTCAAGGGCTGTTTCGACTTTTCTTCTCCGGTCCACGGCGCGTCCATCCACCCCAGAAAAAGTCTCACGCGGCAACACCAGGCCTGCTAGAAAGCGCGAGCGTCGCGGGGGTGGGGATTTTCTTCGGCAATGAAGCGTCTGGTCATCAATCTCGATCGGTCTCCCGATCGCCTTGCCCGTGTGACGGCGGAGTTTGCCCGCATCGGCGTTGCATTCGAACGCGTTCAGGCCATAGACGCACGCGACCGGCCGGAGCTGGACCAGCTGCCGCAAAATGTCGGATATCGGAACAGGCTGCCATTGACTGACGGCGAGATCGCCTGCCTGCTCAGTCACCGGGCCTGCTGGGCTGTCATCGCCCAAGGCGACGCTCGCTACGGGGCGATTTTCGAGGACGACATCGTCTTTGCCGCAAAAGCCGGCGCATTGCTTCGCGACAGCGACTGGATCCCAGCCGATGCCGAAGTCGTCAAGCTCGAAAGCTACTTCTGTAAGACCGTGATCCGACGCAAGCGCATTGCCATCGGTCACGGCTTTTCCACATCCAAACTCGACGCCGGACATATAGGAACCGCCGGCTACATCATCTCCAGGCAAACCGCGCTCGACCTGATCAAGGCCACCGAGAAGATCGGCATCGCTGTCGACGACCTTGTCTTCAACCCCGAGTTTTCGGTTTTGCGAGGCGAGACGATCTATCAGCTTGTTCCTGCGCTCTGCGCGCAAGATCAGTTCCTTGGCGACAGGGCGCTCCAATTGCCAAGCCTGCTCAGAGAAAAGCGGGATATCCAGTGCGCCGCACCCGCCGGGACCGGGAAACGCAGAAAGACAGCCATAGCGCGGGTCAAAGCCGAGGCTCGGCGAATAGGCAAGCGCATTGTCGATTTCGGTCGACTGAAGCGGAGAATGGTCATTCCATTTACTTATCCGAGCCAAAACTCAGCCGGGTCTTGAACCGGCTTCAACGCCCCATACCCAGCGCCGCCAAAACGCGCTATAGACGCCGCCGAAACGGCAAGGCCGACTGGATATATGGCAAGAATCTCCCTGAAGCTCGACGAATTGATCGACGGCGAAGCCTTGCGCCGCGAGATGACCGCGCTG
>NZ_RZQE01000149.1:0-12339 GCF_004022955.1 Mesorhizobium sp. M7A.F.Ca.US.002.01.1.1
CTGTTCGACGCCGCGCTCGACGGTGGCAGCGTCGCGCTTGGCGCCGGTGCTTCCGCGATCGCCGTCGGCGCATCCGCCGATCTTGTCTCGCTCGATCCCAAAAATCCCTCGCTGGCCGGCAAGACCGGCGACGCGATCCTCGACGCCTGGATCTTCGCCAATGGCAGCAAGGTCGACTGCGTCTGGGTGCATGGCCGCAAACAGGTCAGCGGCGGCAGGCATGTGAAGCGAGAGGCCATCGCTGAGCGTTTTCGCAACGTGATGACGGCGCTTTCGGCATGAGCATGGCCGGCACTGTGGAGGCGGAAGGCGGCGGCTCGCTGCACCAGCGCATCCTCTCCGACATCAGCGAGAAAATCCTGTCCGGCGCCTGGGCGCCCGGTCATCGCATCCCGTTCGAGCATGAGTTGAGCGTGCAATACAATTGCTCGCGCATGACGGTGAACAAGGCGCTGTCGCAGCTTGCCAAGGCCGGACTGATCGAGCGCCGCCGCCGCTCAGGCAGCTTTGTGCGCCGGCCGCAGTCGCAGGCCGCGGTGCTGGAAATCCACGATATCCGCATCGAGGTCGAAGCGCTCGGCCTGCCCTATCGCTACGAGCGCGTCGCCCGACACAAAAGGCGCAGCAGCGCCGGGGATCGCGCGCTGCTGGAGCTGGGCGTGGCCGGACCGGTGCTGGCGCTGGAGTGCGGTCATTTCGCCGGCGAGCGGCCGTTCGCGCATGAACAGCGGCTGATCAATCTCACCGCCGTGCCCGAGGCAGCGGACGAGGAATTCGTGGCCACCGCACCAGGACCATGGCTGATTGGCCGCGTGCCGTGGAGCGAAGCCGAGCACCGGATTCGCGCTGTCGCCGCCGACAGGCATATCGCGGCTGCACTCGATATAGAAACGGGTGCGCCCTGCCTGGTGGTCGAGCGACGGACGTGGAGCGCCGAGCACCCGGTCACCCATGTGCGCTTCACCTACGCGGCCGAGAGCCACACGCTGGTGGCGAGGTTCAGGCCGCAGGGGTGAGGCTGATCTCCCCCCACGTGGGGGGAGATTGGCAGCTTCAACGCCTCAAATCGCAGCGGTAATAATAATCTCGACCAGATATTCCGGGGCGGCGAGCTTTGCTTCGCCGGTGGCGCGGGCCGGCGTGTTGCCCTGCGGCACCCACTTGTCCCATTCCGCGTTCATCTCGGCAAAGGTGCTCATGTCGGCCAGCCAGATGATCGCCTGCAGGATCTTGGTCTTGTCGGAGCCAGCCTTGGCCAGCAATTCGTCGACAGCCGCCAGGATGTCCCTGGTCTGCGAAGCGACATTGCCGGTTGGCTGGCCGACCTGACCAGCCAGATAGACGGTATTGCCATGGATGACGATCTGGCTCATGCGCGGGCCGACATCGATGCGACGAATGCTCATTGGATGGTTCCTTCCTGTGGCGGTTGCGCTTCTTTAGAGTCGCGACCGGCTTGGGGCAAGGTCGCCAGGTCGAATCCCCTTGGGCCAACGGCATATGATACGCACACACGGCAAGTTGACCCTGCGGCCGCAATTCCGCCGGATTGGCTTGTTGACTAATGTAATAACATCACATATCCAATCGGCCGCTGGCAGCAGCCGGATTTCGCCGCCTACGGATCGCAGAATGACAAATACCTGCCTGACATTCCGCGACCTGACGCTTGGCTACGGCAGCCATCCGGCGATCCATCATCTCGACGGCACCATCCGGAAGGGCTCGTTGACCGCTGTGGTCGGCGCCAACGGCTCCGGCAAATCGACGCTGATGAAAGGCATTGTCGGCGTCCTGAAGCCCATGGCCGGCGAGGTTATCCGCGCGCCCGGTGTACGTGCCGCCTATCTGCCGCAGCAATCGGAGCTCGACCGCTCCTTTCCGGCACGGGTGGTGGATCTGGTTTCGCTCGGCCTGTGGCCACGGCGCGGCCTGCTTGGCCGCTACACCAGGGAAGATCGCGATGACGTCAGCAAGGCGCTGATGGCGGTCGGCCTCGGCGGCTTCGAGAAGCGGCCGATCGACACGCTGTCGGGCGGCCAGTTGCAGCGCACGCTGTTTGCGCGGGTCCTGCTGCAGGACGCCGACCTCATCCTGCTCGACGAACCCTTCAACGCCGTCGACGCCAAGACGGTCGGCGACCTCATTGCGCTGATCAAGCACTGGCATGGCGAGGAACGCACCATCATGGTCGTCGTCCACGATCTGGATCTGGTGCGGCAGAATTTCCCCGAAACGCTGCTTCTGGCCCGCCAGCCGATCGCCTGGGGCGAAACCCGGGAAACGCTGAAGCCTGAAAATCTGTTGCGCGCCCGCCGTTTTCACGAGGCCTGGGAAGAAAATGCACCCTGGTGCGAGCCGGGCGAGGACGCTCATGGTCACGATCACCATGGCCACGATCACGATCACCAACATGGCGTCGGACCGAGGGCTGCTTGATGGACATGCTTTACGGCCTTGTCATCGCGCCCTTCGCCGATTTCGCCTTCATGCAGCGGGCGTTGATCGGTTCGCTGATGCTGTCACTCGGCGCCTGCCCGATCGGCGTCTTCCTGATGCTGCGGCGCATGAGCCTGTCGGGCGACGCCATGGCGCACGCAATCCTGCCCGGTGCAGCCGCCGGCTTCCTGTTCTATGGGCTGGAAATCCTGCCGATGACCATCGGCGGCCTGATCGCCGGCGTCATCGTCGCGCTCGGCGCCGGCGCCGTCTCGCGTTTCACCATCCAGCGCGAAGACGCCTCGATGGCGGCTTTCTACCTGATTTCGCTCGCCATCGGCGTGCTGATGGTGTCGATCCGCGGTTCCAGCGTCGATCTCATGCATGTGCTGTTCGGCACCGTGCTGGCGCTCAATGACGAGGCCCTGACGCTGATCGGCGGCATCGTCACGGTGACGCTGGTCAGCCTCGCCATCTTCTGGCGGGCGCTGGTCGCCGAATGCCTCGACCCGCTGTTCCTGCGCTCGGTCAGCCGGCTCGGCAGCCCGGTGCATTTCATCTTCCTCGGCCTTGTCGTACTCAACCTCGTCGGCGGCTTCCAGGCGCTCGGCACGCTTCTGTCGGTTGGGCTGATGATGCTGCCGGCCGCGGCCGCCCGCTTCTGGACGGTTCGCGTCGAGCCGATGTGCGTGCTGGCCGTACTGATCGGCTTCGCATCCTGCGTCGCCGGGCTGCTTTTGTCCTATCACGCCTCGCTGCCATCCGGCCCGGCCATCATCCTGTCGGCCGGCGTCGTCTATTTCGCCTCGATCCTATTCGGCACGCGCGGCATCCTGCGCGCGCGCATCATCCATCACCGTCACAGAACGGCCTGATCCCCGCCCCTAGAAGGAGACCCCTCTATGCTGAAATCCATCCATGCTGCCCTGGCGATGAGCGTTATAACATTAACCGCCTTTGGCGCATCGTCGGCCTTCGCGGCACCGCTGAAAGTGGTCGCCAGCTTCACCGTCATTGCCGATTTCGCCAAAAATGTCGGCGGCGACCGCATCGATGTCACCACCATCGTCGGGCCGGATGGCGATGCCCATGTCTACGAGCCGAGCCCGGCCGATGCGGTGGCCATGGCCAAGGCCGACATCGTGCTGGTCAACGGCCTGCATTTCGAAGGTTTTCTGCAGCGGCTGGTCGATGCCAGTGCCACCAAGGCCTCGATCATCACCTTGACCAAGGGCGTGACGCCGATCGATTTCAAGCCTGAATTCGCCGATGCCGACGCGGCCGAAGGTGCCGGCACCGGCGGCGGCAAGACGGTCACCGATCCCCACGCATTCCAGTCGATTGCCAACGCCAGGATCTATGTGAAGAACATCGCCGAGGCTTTCTGCGCGGCCGATTCGGAAGGCTGCGTCAGCTACCAGACCAATGCCGCCGCCTACACCAAGAAGCTTGATGCGGTCGAAGGTGAAGTGAAAGCGGCAATTGCCTCGATCCCGGAGAGCAAGCGCGTCGTCATCACCTCGCACGACGCCTTCGGCTATTTCGAACATGCATACGGCCTGACCTTCCTCGCCCCGCAAGGGGTGTCGACCGACTCCGAACCATCCGCCGCAGACGTTGCCAAGCTGGTCAATCAGGTGAAGCAGGACAAGGCGGCTGCGATCTTCGTCGAGAACATCACCAACCCGCGCCTGATCGAGCAGATCGCCAGCGAAACCGGCATCAAGGTCGGCGGCACGCTCTATTCGGACGCGCTGTCGCAGCCCGACGGCCCGGCCGCGACCTATATCGATATGATGCACAACAACATCCGTCAGATCAAAGGCGCTATTCTCGGCAGCTGAGTTTGAAGGATCGTCCAGCCGGGCCGCATCGGCCCGGTTGGATTTTCTGGCACGCAATGTCTATTTGGCAGAGAAATCCTTCGGCACGGATTGCCGCCCATGTCGGGGAGTGGCAAGACTGCCACCTGACCAGTTTGCGAGGATGCTGCCATGGAATACCGCGAAATCAGCGAGGACTATTCGGTTTCGGGCCAGATCCAGCCCGAAGACGTCGCCGCCATCAAGAAAGCCGGCTTCAAGAGCATCATCTGCAACCGGCCCGATGACGAACAGCCGGGCCAGCCTTCTGCCGACACCGTCGGGGCAGCGGTCGAAGCTGCAGGCCTCGCCTTCCGCTACATTCCGGTGATCAGCGGCCAGATCACGGCCGAGAATGTCGAGGATCAGGCCGAAGCGCTCGAGGAACTCGACGGCCCGGTCTTCGCCTATTGCCGTTCCGGCGCCCGCTGCACCAATCTCTATGGACTGATCCAGCAGTCGAAGGGTTGAACGGCCCTTCCGTCATTAGGCTGGCGATCCTTCACACCCCCTCTGGCCTGCCGACGTATCAATGATATCCGCTCAGATTAAATCGGCAGCGCGCCGGTTTCCTTCAGCGTCTCCAGCACGATCGCCGTCTTCACGTGCTGCACGGATTCGTGCGGCAGTAGCACGCCGTTGACGAATTCCGACAATGATTTGAGATCCGGCGTCACCACTTTCAGGATGTAGTCCATCTCGCCGGTCAGCGCGTGCGCTTCCTGCACTTCGGGCAGCCGCGCCACCAGTTCGCTGAAGCGCCTTGCATTGTCGCGATTGTGGGTGGCGAGCGTGACCGAAATGACGCTGACCAGGGAAAAACCGAGCTTGTCGCGGTCGAGAACGGCGCGATAGCCCCTGATGAAGCCGTCCTCCTCCAGCCGCTGACGGCGGCGCGAGCATTGCGACGCCGACAGGTTCACCCGCTCCGAAAGATCGTTGTTGGTCAGCCGCGCATCACCCTGCAACAGTGCCATTATCTTGCGGTCGAACTGGTCAATGCGCGCCTCATCCATGGCTTTCCCCCACATCATGCACGCTTCACGCATGACATCATCATTTCAAGCGTTTGAATGCAAGCACCGTGCGCCTCCTCCGCGTTATCATCGTGTCAAATCGCCTTTTCAGGCCAGGCCAGCTTTCGGAGGAATATTATGGGTCCCTTCCCGTACGACGCCCCGCCCGCCAGGATCAGCAAGGACAACCCGGCCGGCACCGATGGGTTCGAGTTCGTCGAATTCGCGCATCCGGAGCCGCAAAAGCTGGCTGAGCTGTTCACCCGCATGGGCTATGTCGCGGTGGCCAAGCACCGCACGAAGGACATCACCGTCTGGCGCCAGGGCGACATCAACTATGTCGTCAATGCCGAACCCGGCTCGCATGCGATGAAGTTCGTCGACAAGCACGGCCCTTGCGCCGCCTCGATGGCCTGGCGGGTGGTCGACGCCAAACACGCCTTCGATCATGCCGTTGCCAAGGGTGCCACACCTTACGAAGGTGCCGACAAGGCGCTGGACGTGCCGGCGATCGTGGGCATTGGCGGCTCGCTGCTCTATTTCATCGAGACCTACGGCAAGAAGGGCTCGGCCTATGACGCCGAGTTCGAGTGGCTGGGTGCGCGCGACCCGCGGCCGGAAGGCGTCGGCTTCTACTATCTCGATCACCTGACCCACAATGTCTATCGCGGCCAGATGGACAAATGGTGGGATTTCTACCGCAACCTGTTCGGCTTCAAGCAGATCCATTTCTTCGACATCGATGGCAAGATCACCGGCCTGGTCAGCCGCGCCATCACCTCGCCCTGCGGCAAGATCCGCATTCCGCTCAACGAGTCCAAGGACGAGACCAGCCAGATCGCCGAGTACCTGAAGAAGTACAATGGCGAAGGCATCCAGCACATCGCCGTCGGCACCGACGAAATCTACGAGGCCACCGACAAGCTCGCCGCCAACGGGCTGAAGTTCATGCCCGGCCCGCCTGAAACCTACTACGATATGTCGTATGACCGCGTGAATGGCCATGACGAACCGATCGAGCGGATGAAGAAGCACGGCATCCTGATCGACGGCGAAGGCGTAGTCGACGGCGGCATGACCAAGATCCTGCTGCAGATTTTTTCGAAAACCGTGATCGGCCCAATCTTCTTCGAGTTCATCCAGCGCAAGGGCGACGAAGGTTTTGGCGAAGGCAATTTCCGCGCGCTGTTCGAATCGATCGAGCAGGATCAGATCAAGCGTGGCGTGATCAAGGTTCAGGCGGCGGAATAGCCATCGAACTCACTTGCGGCCCGGCCAATTATGACCTAAATTCTGGTCATAAGAGGTCATCTATGAATATCCCCATGGCAAAAGCGAAGGCTCAGCTTTCCGAATTGGTGAAACGTGCCCAGGCTGGCGAAGAGATCCATCTGACCCGACATGGAGAGGTTGTCGCAACCTTGAGCGCTCCCGTTCGGGCTGGTGGGAGCAAAGGCTTGCTTGGCGCCCTGAAAGGCCAGATTTGGATATCGGATGATTTTGATGAACTCGGTCCCGAATGGGACGAGTATATTAAATGAGCCGCAGATATCTGGTCGATACCCATATTCTGCTTTGGGTACTCAACGCCGATTCACGTCTTTCGGATCATCATCGCGATATCTTTCTCACAGGCAAGGATGTGATCGTCAGCGCCGTCTCGGTGGCCGAGATCGCCATCAAGAAATCGCTCGGCAAAGTGACGCTCACAGGCGACATCGTGGACATCCTGCGATCGAACGGGATTCCGATTCTCGGCGTAAACGAACTACACGCGGCGAGACTTGAACATCTGCCGCTTCACCACCGCGATCCCTTCGACCGCCTGCTTATTGCGCAGACCCAAATTGAAGGCCTGACGTTGGTCTCCGCGGATCGGCAATTTTCAGCCTATGACGTCGTATTGGCCTGATCGCCCAAGCCCAGCCGCTTGACCTCTTTCGCCGGGCTGAAGGGACAATACCGCGCGGTAGAGTCGGTCGTTCGACCAGAGATTGTTGCCGGCCATGCTGCGCGGGTAGTCGGGCAGGCTCATCACGTCATCCGGTTGACCGCGACAGATACAAGCCCGCCCACATAACGACAAATCCAGCAAGAACGATCAGCAGCAACCAGTTCATACGCCGACGCATGCTCTGCGTTTCCGCGTCCCGCGCGACGTCCATGTTGGTGATGGTGTGGAACATCATCGCCTTGCGCGGAAAGCCGCTGCGGTTGGTCAGGTCGGGCGATCGCGCCTCGATGCGATAGCTCAGCCGGATCGCCTGGATGAAGACCGCCAGTATGGCGAGTGCCCAGACACCAGCAAGCAGATAGCCCCCCGTCATGCCCTCACCTCTCGTATTTCTCGACCTTCTGTTCGATGGCGCCGAAGATCGAATGCCCGGTTTTGTCCTTCATCTCGATGCGCACCGTGTCGCCGAAGCGCAGGAACGGCGTTTTGGGTTCGCCCGACACAATGGTTTCGATCATGCGCAGTTCGGCGATGCAGGAATAGCCGGCGCCACCGGCCGAGACAGGCTTGCCCGGCCCGCCGTCTAGCTTGTTGGAGACGGTGCCGGAACCGATGATCGTGCCGGCGGCCAATGGCCGTGTCCTTGCTGCATGAACGATCAGCGCAGGAAAGTCGAAGGTCATGTCGATACCGGCATTGGCGCGGCCGAACGGCTTGCCGTTGAGATCGGCAAGCAGCGGCAGGCTGACCTTGCCGCCGTCCCAGGCATCACCCAGTTCGTCCGGCGTCACAGCGACCGGCGAAAACGCCGAGGACGGCTTTGATTGGAAAAAACCGAAACCTTTCTCCAGTTCCGGTCCGGTGAGCGCGCGCAACGTAACGTCGTTGACCAGCATGACCAGTCGGATCGCTGCCTTTGCTTCTTCGAGGCTTGCACCCATCGGCACATCGTCGACGATGACAGCGACCTCGCCCTCCATGTCGATGCCGAAGGCTTCGTCAGCCGTGCGGATCGGATCACGTGGCGGAATGAAAGAATCCGAGCCGCCCTGGTAGATCAGCGGGTCGGTCCAGAAGCTCGCCGGCATCTCGGCGCCGCGCGCTTTGCGCACCAGCTCGACATGGTTCACGTAAGCCGAGCCATCGGCCCATTGATAGGCACGCGGCAGCGGCGAATGGGCGTCATGTTCGTGGAAGCGCTCCGCCGGCATCGCATTGTTCTCAAGCGATTCCGCTATTGTCGCGAGATGCGGGGCGATGCGCCGCCAGTCGTCGAGCGCCGCCTGCAGCGTGCGAACCAGGAACGAGGCGTCGGTGAAGCGTGTCAGGTCGCGCGAGACGACGACGAGTTTCCCGTCGCGCGTCCCGTCCTTCAATGTGGCAAGCTTCATGCGGTTTCCTCTCCTGCTGCAGCTTTGGCGCTGCTTAAGCCCACAACAAGACCGTCGCGGGCGATCGTCAAGTCGCCGTTCCAAGTTTTCCTGACAGCGGCAGTCCAGTCGGCCTCGCCTATCAAAGAATCGTCGGCCGGAATAAGGTGGTTGAGCACCAATCTCTTCACGCCGGCATCGCTTGCGATGCTGCCGGCCTCTTCGGCAAAGCTGTGGCTGGCGAGCAGATGCTCTCTGAGGCGCGCACCATTGCCGGTCCTGGCCACCAGTCGCTCGATGCCCTCTTCCAGCATTGCCTCGTGGACGAGGATGTCGGCGCCTCGGGCAAAATCGGCGAGCGGCGGATAAAAGGCCGTATCGGCGGAGAACACGACGCTTTTGGCGCCATGCTCGAAGCGCAGCGCAAAACAATCGGTCACCGGCGGATGCTCGACGCGCAGCGCCGAAACCGTCAAGCCGCCCTGCGCGACCACCTGGCCTTCGCCGAATTCGCCGATCGACACCAGATCGCGAATATCCGGCCGGCCTTCGTCAACGATGCGGATCTCGATGTCGAACTCCATCGCCTGGCAAAAGCGCCGCCAGTAATGACCGGTGCCGGGCGGGCCGAACACGCCGACGGGCGTCGCGAGGCCCGCCGTCCAGGCGGTGTGGATCAGCGGCCCCAGTTCCAGCACATGGTCGGAGTGCAGATGCGTGATGAAGATCAGGTCGAGCGACTTCAGGCTGATGCCGGCATCGACCAGACCACGCGTCACGCCAAGGCCGCAGTCGACGACGATGCTGCGGCCGCCGATCTGCAGCAGCGACGAACTCGGCCATGGACCACCCGGCCGCAATGCCGGGCCACCCTTCGAGCCCAAAAGCACCAGCCGATCCGGCATTGGCTCGGTGATCAAGACCAGTCGCCCTCGGGCGTGCCGTTGAAACGCTTCTTCAGGTCGGCCCAGCAGTCGATGTAGTTGTCCTGCCGGGTTTCGAGCTCGGCGCCGTAGCGGGTCAGCATCTGCGGAAATCGGGTCTCGAACATGAAGGCCATGGTGTTGTCGAGCTTGACCGGTTTCAGCTCCGCGCGCGAGGCCTTTTCAAAGCCAGGCGCATCCGGCCCATGGGCCAGCATCAGATTGTGCAGGCTGATGCCGCCAGGCACAAAGCCTTCTTCCTTGGCGTCGTACTGGCCGTGGATCAGGCCCATGAACTCGCTCATGATGTTGCGGTGGTACCAGGGCGGCCGGAAGGTATCTTCGGTCACCAGCCAGCGCGGCGGAAAGATGACGAAGTCGATGTTGGCCGTGCCCTCCTCGCCGCTCGGCGCGGTCAGCACCGTGAAGATCGACGGGTCGGGATGGTCGAACAAAAGCGCTCCGACCGGTGAAAAGGTCGCCAGATCATATTTGTAGGGCCCATAGTTGCCGTGCCAGGCAACGACATCGAGCGGCGAATGGCCGATCTCGGTGACATGGAAATTGCCGCACCATTTCACGATCAGCCGGCACGGCGTTTCCTTCTCCTCGAACCATGCGCCAGGCGTCTTGAAATCGCGTGGGTTGGCCAGGCAATTGGCGCCGATCGGGCCGCGATCGGGCAGCGTCAGCTTGGCGCCGTAGTTCTCACAGACGTAGCCGCGCACTTCGGCGTCGACCAGCTCGACCTTGAAGACCAGACCGCGTGGCAACACCGCGATCTCGCCGGGCCGCAGCTCAATGACGCCCATCTCGGTGACGAAGCGCAATGCGCCGACTTGCGGCACGACCAGCAACTCGCCGTCGGCATTGAAAAAATGATCGTCCGCCATCGAGGTGTTGGCGACATAGACATGCGCCGCCATGCCGGTCTGCCCGAGCACGTCGCCAGCGGTTGTGATGCTGCGCATACCGGCGATGAAATCGGTCGGCTCCTTCGGCATCGGCACCGGGTTCCAGCGATACTGGCCGAGCGCCAGTTCATGATCGCCGACATTGGGCGCACTCTTCCACAAGGGATAGCTCGCCGCCTTGAAGCGGCCGGTGTGCTTGACGCTCGGCCGGATGCGGTAGAGCCAGGACCGCTCATTGGTGCCGCGCGGCGCGGTGAAGGGCGAGCCTGAAAGCTGCTCGGCATAGAGGCCGTAGGCCGGCCGCTGCGGCGAATTCCGTCCCTGCGGCAACGAGCCGGGCAGCGTCTCGGTCTCAAAATCGTTGCCGAAGCCCGGCATATAGGAAAAGGCCATTGCTTCCTCCCGAAATGGATATCAATTGACCAAACTGGTTTCATTTGTAACCATCGAAAATGTAACCATCAATGGCGGCTTTGAAAAATGGCGATCAGGAGCGAAGCGTCCGACGCGGCTGAAATTCTCAATCTGGAAAACTTCCTGCCCTACCGGCTCTACCGGCTTGCCGACGCCGTCAGCCGCGAATTTTCGAGGATATACAAGGACAGCCATGGCCTGACGCGGCCGGAATGGCGCACCCTTTCGGGGCTGGGGCAGCATGGAACGATGACTGCGACCGAACTCGGCGAGCAATCGGCTATGCACAAGACCAAGGTTTCACGCGCCGTGGCTGAACTCGAGCGGCGGCGCTGGTTGATGCGGACACCTGATGAGAAAGATCGCCGTATCGAACATCTGACGCTGACCGGAACGGGGCTTGCCGCCTATCGCGAGATGGTGCCGCTGGCGAAGGCGTTCGAACGGGATTTGCTGGCAAGGCTCAGCGCTGAAGAGCGCACGGCGATCACCAGCGGACTGGCTGCATTGGAGACCAGTCTGGTCCCGAGCAAGAGTTAGTCCAAGATCAAGCCAATCACTCTGAACGACGGAGTTCGAGCGAGACTGCGTGGAAACTCCCGAAGCATAGCATTGCTTTCGATTTAATCGTGATTTGCGTTGTCAGGCCGCATATAATGCCCATCATACCGACAGGAGGATACGATGAGCATTCGCACATTAAGTGTCCTGGTGACGCTGCTTGTAGGCACCTGCACATTTGCGCAGGCGCAGCAGACAAAGCCGATGTCGATCGAAGTGTTCCCTTTCGAATTGGAGGACAAGAGCGCCGGGGCGGGAATAATTCCCCCGGATGAATATGACAGGCGCTATCTGTCGGAATCAGCACAAGTTGCTAAGGACATGCTCTCCCAGTCTGGGCGTTTTACAGTAATTGATGTGCCGGCGAGGGATACACAGGCTGCGGCGCCGCACGGATTGCGCAACTGCGCTGGTTGTGAAGGCCCGATTGCCAAGGAGCACGGCGCGTCGCTTGCCTTGCTTGGCGTCGTAACGCGCGTCAACCGAACAGAACATACTATGTTCATTCGCATCCTTGACGCCGAAACCGGGAAACATGTTTCGGAGGGGTTTACCGATCTTCGCATGGGAGCGAACTACGCGTGGCCCCGCTCCGTGAAATGG
This sequence comes from Mesorhizobium sp. M7A.F.Ca.US.002.01.1.1, assembly GCF_004022955.1. Lineage (NCBI taxonomy): Bacteria > Pseudomonadati > Pseudomonadota > Alphaproteobacteria > Hyphomicrobiales > Phyllobacteriaceae > Mesorhizobium > Mesorhizobium sp. M7A.F.Ca.US.002.01.1.1. Next base: position 12,057 of record NZ_RZQE01000149.1, read on the forward strand.
CTGATGAAAAACAGAATTCTGCGTTAGGGCGGCATCTACCAATCCATCACCACCTTGCCGGAACTGCCGCTGCGCATTGCATCGAAGCCGGCTTGGAAATCGTCGATGCCGATGCGGTGCGTGATAAGCCCGGAAACATCCAGCGGCCCCTGCACCAGCGCGATCATCTTGTACCAGGTCTCGAACATCTCGCGGCCATAGATGCCTTTGAGATGCAGCATCTTGAAGATGACCTTGTTCCAGTCGATCTCGAAGCCGGTCGGCGCGATGCCCAGAATGGCGA